>CAYRFY010000019.1:0-26637 GCA_964423635.1 uncultured Armatimonadia bacterium
GGGCAGTGACGACTGGGTGCGCTACACGGCCGGCAGCAGCTTCTCCGTCCCGGCGGACAGCAAGTTCGAGTTGCACATCACCGCCGTTACCGATTACTGCTGCTCCTACGGCGAGTAGTCAACCCGGGGCGCGCCCGTAAGATCGCGTCCGCCCACCCCCTGGACCTGCGGCCACAAGAGCCTGTCGGTGAAGTCCTTTCGCGCCCCCGGGCGGGCGCGAGCGGATGACGTCCCGTGGGTAAGCGTGGCCCCCAAGTGGCGGCAACACATCCATGAAACCATGACGGCACTCTTGCTTTGCGTTCCGAGCTATGGCAACGAGGCACACAGGCGGCCCAGTTGACCTAGCCGACAGGCTCACAACCCTCCGGAGGCCCGCCAATGCACCGGCTCGACACCGAGACGATGGCTCAGATCACAAACCTGCGAGTGGCCGGAGATGAAGACGTCCTCGACCACGCCCGGCGGCGTCCCCGGAGGGCCGGCCTCACCGAAGACGGCAGGCTGGTGATCCTGGCCGCCGACCATCCGGCGCGGATGGTCACCGCCGTCGGGGAAGACGCCATCGCCATGGGCGACCGCGCCGACTATCTGGGGCGCATCGTCCGCGTGCTTGGCGAAGGTCACGTCGACGGCCTCATGGGGACGCCGGACATCCTGGAAGAGGTCCTCGCCGTGGACTATCTATCGGTGCAGCGGGGCGAGGACAGCTTCCTGACCGAGAAGGTGCTGGTGGGCTGCATGAACCGCGGGGGTCTGGCGGGCACCGCCTTCGAGATGGACGACACCTTCACGGCCTTCGATGCGCCACAGATGGGGAAGATGAACCTCGATGCGGCCAAGATGATGTTCCGCCTCGACCCCATGGACTATGCCAGCGGGCGCACCATCGCCGCGTGCGCCCGGGCCATCGACCGCTGCGTGGACATGGGTCTGACCGTCTTCCTTGAGCCACTGCCGGTTACGTTCAGTGATGGCAAATATGCTGTGGATAACTCGGTGGAAAGCCTGGTGAAAGTCTGTGGAGTAGCTTCGGGACTGGGGAGAACCTCGTGGAAAACCTGGCTGAAACTGCCCTGGGGTGTGGATTACTCGAGGGTGGCGGCCGCCACGACCTGCCCCATCCTCATGCTCGGAGGGCCGGCGAAAGGCGGTATAGCGGGTCTGCTTGCCGAGTTCTCCCAGGGGTTGGCGGCGGGGCACAATGTGCGCGGCGCCCTGGTGGGCCGCAATGTCTTATACCCGGGCGATCTGGACCCGGCCGCGGCGGCGGCGGCCGTGTGGGGGATCGTGCACGAGGGGCTGTCGGCCGACGAGGCACGCGGAGCGGTAGCGGGAAACTGACCGCCGGAAACCCGCTGCTTGTGAGACCCGCTCAGCCCTGAAGGTCTCTGCTCCGGCTCTTGACGGCCCGGCCGCCTTGGGGTGTGCCGGGCCGTTTGGCGTCCGGTGTCAGCCCGGCCCTCTGCTGGCTGCCGGGGTGTCTGCCGATGCCACATCGAGCGCCCTCGCGGGCGCGGCGGGGCCAGGCGTCCTGTTTGCCCGGACTGAAGTCCGGGCCTGAGAGACGCCGCTGCGCGGCGCCGATGGCTCCCGCATCGCGGGAACGCACGACACACGGCGCACGACCAGCCCCCGCCGGCGGAGGGCGCCAAACATGTACCCACGGGGCCTCACAGGGCGGCGGAACGGGCGTCTCGCATGGCTTCGCAGGGCACATGTGGCGTTTGTCTTGCCGTTTCGTGAATCACCTTCTTGGGTGCGAAGCTGTCTTTCTGGGGGCGCTCTCCGGCGTTCTGCCGCCCCTCCGGGGCTCGGCGTCGTGGTCGCGCCATCCGGGGGGCTCACGCCCCCCGCTACTTGTGTGTCGCCCCTGCGGGGCTGACGGCTACGGCCGACGGCTACGGCCGTCGCCGAAGGACGCCAGACACATACCCGGGCCGCCCGCGACCGTGCGCTCCCCGGGCTATACCAGCCTGGAGATCGGGTCCTTGCCCTGGAAGAACAGGACGATGTTCTCCACGGTCTGCCGCCTGGCCTCGAGCACCGACTCCTCGGAATAGTACGCCACATGGGGCGTGAGGATGGCGTTGGGAAAGCCGCGCAGCGGGTGGTCCTGCGGCAGTGGCTCGGGGTCGTGGACGTCCAGCCCGCAGCCACCCAGTTGCCCGGAGCCCAAAGCCGCCACCACCGCGTCGGTATCCACCACGATCCCCCGGCACGTGTTGACGATGTGCGAGCCCGGCCTCATCAGCCCCAGCAGGTGGGAGTTGACCATCTTGGCCGTCTCGGCGGTGCCGGGGATATGGATGGAGATGATGTCGGCCTCGGAAAACAGCGCCTCGGCGCTCTCCACGCGGCGGGTCACCTCCGCCACCTCCCCTTTGGCGTAGGCGTCGAAGCCGATAACCTCGGCAAAAAACGGCCTGGCGCGGTTGGCTACGGCGCGACCGATGCGGCCCAGGCCGAGGACCCCGAAGGTCAGGGTCTCCAGGCGGCGGGTAGGCTTCATCGGCCCTTCCCCCCACTCTCCGGCGCGCACGCTGTCCACGACCGGCTGCAGCTTGCGCAGGCAGGCCAGGGCGAGAGCCATGGCGTGGTCGGCCACCTCGGGGATGCAGTAGCCGGGGATATTGGTGACGGCGATTCCCAGGTCCTTGCAGGCCGCCAGGTCGATGTTGTCCACACCGATCCCGTTGCGGGAGACGACCCTGCAACCATTGGCCTTCTCCAGGACCCTGCGGGTCACCGGCGCCCACTGGGTGATGATGGCATCCGGGCTGCCGATCTGAGCCAGCACTTCCTCCTCCGTGCTGCACTGTGCCCGCACCAACTCGGCGTCGATCTCTTCCAGCATCTGCTGTTCGATATCCATCTCATCGGCGAGCGTGTAGTCTGTGACAAACACCTTCTTGGTCATCCGTATCCTCCTCGTGTCATCTATGGCGCTGAGAGTGAGTGTCGGCAGGGGACGACTATCGCGATCGAGCACAAACAGGGTCGGCCGCCCTGCGAAGGGGGGCGGCCGGCATCGTGGCGGCCGAAGGCATGGCGCGGCGAAAGTCCGGTGCAAGCGTGCATGGGGAGCGCCGGACACCGGGCAAGGTCCTGGTATGGGACCTCACCCGGTACCACACTCCCGCGGGCGCGCCCGGCTAGACCTTCAGCCAGCCCTCGGCCACGCGCCTGACGGCGTCCTTGGTCTCCTGGGGGAATTCTCGGGGGAATGGAGGGTCTGCGCGACCTGCGACGTCCACGGCGAGGTCGGCAACGAGGTTGGCGCAATCGGCCAGCACCCGTGGCGACAGGACGGCCACCGTCTCATGAATGCTGTGGTGGAACCAGCGCCCACCCGCGCAATTGCGGCGATGGAACCAGGCGGCCGGAACACCCTTGCAGATGAAGGGGAAGTGGTCCGAGAAGCCATCGGGCTCGTCACGAATCACGCCGGCCCACCCGTGGTCGGTCATCTGCCCGCGCATGTACCGGTGCAGCTCCGGAGAGCCGGTGAGATAGATCTCGTTCTCCCCCGTCCAACAGCCCTGGCCATCTACATTCAGCACCAGATCGAGCTGCTCGGCACGGTTTGCCGGCTCATCGACGAACACAAAGGAGCCCTGGGAAAGCTGCTCCTCGGTCCCAAAGGAGACGAAGTACACCGGGTGCTGTAGCTCGGCGTCCGCAATGGCCTCGGCAACGGCCAGCGCGCACGCTACCCCCGCGGCGTTATCCTCGGCCCCGGTGGAGTTCCGCACCGTGTCGTGGTGGCCGCACACCACCACACCACCGTCGGGACTCTTGCCCGGAAGGTAGCCCACCACGTTCTGAGACCGCCGATCCTCCACCACCACATCCAAATTCAGCCTCACCCGGTCCACACCACCCTGTACCAGCTCCCACTCCACACTGTGCGGCACCGAGGCCGCCGGGAAGTCGAAGATCGGCAGGAACGACCAGGGCAGGCCGACGAGGATGTTCCACTCCATGGGATAGCGCACGTCGGTCCAGATGACGGCCGCCACTTCCATCTCCCGGAAGCGCTGGATCATCCGCGTATTGGCGCCATAGGTGCCGTGGACGAGGGCGACCTTGTCCTTGAGATCGACGCGGTCGAGAATCTCGTCGGTCGCGGTCTCCACATAGACCAGCTCCGCCTCGAGCACGCCGTCGGTGCTGGGAGTATTGGCCACGGCATCCATCACCATCGTGCGCCACTGGGCGCCGAAGCGTGCCTGCAGCCCGGCGCTCTGCACCTCATACCACTTGCAGCCGAAGGGCTGCTGCTGTATCCCCTGAAGCCCGATGCGCTGCATCTGTGCCTGGACGTAGTCGGCGGCCTCCTGCTCCTGCTCGCTGCCGGCCAGACGCGTGCCGATACCCTCGGCAAGAGCGCGCACATGGGCCATGATAGACGCGGGGTCGATGGGGTTGGGACTGCCTAAGGTCATGGAGCCGGTCCTTTCGTCGCGGGACGGTTGTCATCAGACGTTGGGAAGAGAGTGTATTTCCAAAGGCCCTCCTGGCGCAAGAGCTAAAGGCAGGGCAGAAGCGGGGGAACGGCGGCGACCCGTGGCGCCCCAAGAGGCGCCACGGTTGCCCTACGGCTTCAGTCGCCGGTCGGCGGGGCCGCCCTACTTCCCCAGCGCCCTCTTCATCAGCAGAAGCATCTCCTCGGGGCCCACGAAGCCCACTTGCCGGCCGGTCTCCTTGCCGCTTGGATCGAGAAACACCACGAGCGGGATGGCCTCGACTTCGTACAGCGCCGCGGTCTTGTCGTCCTTGTCGGTGTCGATCTTGATGCACACGAACTCCGCGGCCAGCTTCTGCACCTCGGCGTCGGACCACGTCTGCTCGTCCAGCATGTTGCAGGGCCCGCACCAGTCGGCGTACAGGTCGATCATCACCGGCTTGCCCTGCTGCCCGGCGGTCTTGAGGCCCTCGGCATAGTCGGTGATCCACTCGGGCCCCCCGCCCCCGGGAACGCTCTCGCGACCCGTGGGGCGGTACATGTCGGGCTCGAGCCCAAATGTGAACATGGCCGTGACATGCCCGTCGGACCAGGCGAAGTTGTTGGTGCCCGTGTGCCTGGGGGGATCGGCAAGCGAACTGCCGGGGAAGGCGCCCCCCTCGTCCCAGGCATTCTTGCGACTGGGTTCAGACTCAAACAGCAGGATCGTCGAGTCGGGGGCGGTGATCTTGTCCGCCGACAGGCGACTGAGCTTGTAGTTCATGGCATAGCTGTACTCGCCGTCGTCCGCCGGACAGTGGAAGACCCCGCCGTCGCCTACGTATGGCTCGATGCCGTCGCACCAGCGGTCGGCGATGGGCAGCACTTCATCGTAGTCGGCCCGGTAGACGAGCATGGCCCGGGCCAGTTGGCGCATGTGCTCCTGGCACAGCTCCTCGGCCTCGTCGCCGCCCTCGGTGGCCTGCATCAGTTCCCTGAGCTCCGCACCCGGGGTCATGATCTGTGCATCTGCGCTCAGGTCAAGCTGCCAGCGACCCGCCACGGTCTGCAGCGGGAGGGCCAGGTGCAAAAGCCCGCTGCAGGTGATGGCAACCTGGGCGATATCGCCGTCTACGGTGGCCGAGGACAGCCTGACCTGCTCGTCCTCCAGCTCGAAGGCGCCCTGGGCCAGCAAAGCGGTGGCGGCGCTTCCGCCCTCATAGAACATCTGCATCCCGATGAGCATCTCCATGGCCGAGTCGCCCCTGGCCTTCTCCAATTGGCCTGCGGCGTCGCTGAGGGCAGCGGCGCGGTCACTCTGCGCAAGGTCGATGGCCCAGTCGTCTCGGGAGCGCCGCAGCACCAGGTTCACCGGCCATTGCACCCGCAACGCCACATGCGCCAGGCCGCGGTCGCCGCGGGTGACGACCTCCACCACCTCGCGCTCGAGGCCGGAGAGCAAGAGCATCAGGATGGCCTCGGAAGGCGGCTCCTGGGCCCCGACCCGCAGCATGTGGTCGGTCCAGCTCTCCTGCGTCCAGGCGCCGGTGTGATCGGGGGCCATGAGCTCCCAGGCGCCGCTGTAGTCGCTGTTGCGCAGCAGCCGGATGTACGCCTCGGCCGGCGTCATCAATTGCGCTCGCTGCTGCTCGCCGGCGGGCTCGCCCTTGATGATCGTCGGCGTCTCGGGAACCGCCACAGGGAGCGTCGCCAAAGCGGCGGTGAGCGCGGTTCGCGCCGCCTGGGAGTCGAGATAGGCGCCGGCGGCGCCGTGGAGCAATAGACCCGCGGGAACGGCGATTGCCAGCAGGACGGCGAACACGATGCCGATGCGTCCGGCGGTGAGGGGTCTCATGGGCGGATGCCTCCGAAGGTGTGGTATGCGCCAAGATGTCTCGCTGCCTTGACTACTCCTCCTCCGGCGGTGCCTCGAGGCCCACAACGCGATAGTAGGCCAGGTCGATCTCTTCATTGCTCATGGCACCGACGTGGCCGTCGACCCAGGCGTAGTTGTTGAGCCCCTCGTGCCGCGCCGGCTCGGCCAGACTCTCCCCCGGCATGGCCCCGCCCTCGTCCCAGGCGTTCTTGCGGCTGGGCTCGGATTCGAAAAACACCACCGTGTCCGAGGGCGACCACACGTCCGACAGATCGAAGCGGCTGAGCTTGTAGTTCATTGCATAGCTGTAATCCCCGTCATCGGCGGGGCAGGCGTAGAGGCTCTCGTTGTTGCAGTAGGGGAAGGTCGCATCACACCAGCGGTCGGCGATGGGGAACTTCTCATCATAGTCCTGGGCATACATCAGGGCGGCCAGGACGAGCTGCTTGAGATTGGCGGCGCAGGCGGCCTGCCTGGCCCTGGCGCCGGCGCCCCCGCCACCCACCGCCACCTCGCTCAGGCTGTCGCCCGGCTCGATCACCGCGAAGTTCTGATCCCAGGCGATCTGCCAGGAATTCCCCGAGGACTTCAGCGGAGCGGCGATGCGCACGCTGCCCTTGCGGAGCAGGGTGATCTGGGCCACGTCGTCGGCGATCACCGCCGATGTGATCTCGCGGCTCTCATCGGTGAGTGCCACCCGGTCGGGGTCGAGGTAGCTTTCGATCGACCCACCGAACTCTGTCATCATCAGCCCCATCAGGCCCGGACCCATGCCCCCGCCCTGGAGCCTCTGGAGTTGGTCCGCCACGCCAAAGAGGGCCGCCGCATGGTTGGTGCGGTCCAGGTCGATGGACCACCCGTCCCCGGTCTGGCGCAGAATGAAGCTCTGGGGCCAGGACAGATCCAGGGCCAGCTCGGCCATCCCCTCGTCCCCGTTGGTGACGACGTCCACCAGTCGGCGGTCCTTGGAGAAGAACACCAGCATGCTCAGGCCCTGTCCCATGTCCATCATCTCAGCGGCGGGGTCCTGACGCTGGTTCTCAACCCAGTCGTCCATGCTCCACTCAGCGCACGTCTCGGGGTCAAACAGCTCCCAGGCCGTCTCGAAATCTCCGGCCGAGCGCAGCTTCTGATAGGCGTCAACGGTCTTCAGCAGGTCGGCCTGCTGCCGGGGTGTCGCCTTCTGCCCGACGATCTGGGAGGGCAGGGCGATGTCCGCCGTCGGCAGTGTCGCCAGTATTCCACTCACGGCGCTGCGCGCCGCCTGGCAGTCCAGATAGGCGCAGGCCTGACTGTGTATCACCAGCCCCGCCGGCACGGCGATAGCCATCAGTAACGCGAACACGATCCCGATTCGGCCCGGCATGCTTCTGCGCATCGGCTTCTGCCCCCCGGATGTGGCACGGATAGGTGCTCCCACGGCCGCCGGCCTCGGCCGGCGCTGCGGCCCTCAGTTGGCGATCTGTGGCTCCCAACCCCCCTTGACGGTGTATTCGCCGGGACCAGGCCACGTCCCTGTGGCGACGGTGCTCTGAGCCCCGGCGCGGCAAGATGCGTAGTTGGCCTCGCTGCAAGGTCTGTGCCGCGCACCGGGGCACGGCGTTTGGAGTGAGGCCCAAGCTTCCACTCAGGACCGGAGACAGGGATGCACGGCCCTCCCGGCGAAGGTGCGACAAGCGGCGTCAACGGCCGCTGAGCTATCGTCCCGACTACAAGGAGTGCTGCCAATGCCGGTCTTCCTGGCCCTGCTCGTTGCCCTGTGCTTTGTCCCTTGCCCGGCCCAGATGGACAACGGCGGCCTCGTGTTCGGAGCCCGGGAGATCGACAAGCTTCCCAGGTCCCATTACGCGGAGCCGCTATTCGGCGATGCCGGGTGGTATTGGCAAAGCACCGGGCCCGTGGACGAGCCGCTGCTGAGGGTGCACGCCAAGCCCAGTTTCCGGACCGTCGAGACCGGGGCCGTTGGCCGGGCGTGCATGGAGCGGCTCTGCGTGGTGGAGGCCGCTCTGCCCGAGGGATGGCCGCGCAGCGGCACGCTGGCCTTCGCCTGCGGTGAGCGCACGTGGCAGGAGAGCATCAACTGGCCGGCGCCCAAGCCGCAGTTCCGTGCCATGTGGCTGCCCGTGGCCCTGGGCCACACCCGCGTCGAGCTGGCTTTAGGAGGCAAGAGCGTCGCCTCGGACGAGGTCATCACCGATGCCGGCGCGCCCGGCTGTGTCTTCCATGTCAAGGTCCCCGGCGAGCCGAGGTACGTGGACCACGGATATGGTCTGATGCCCTCGTGGCAGGTCATGGCCTACGCGGGCCAGGCGCTGCAGGTGCTGGCGGCGCCGCGCCCCTCCGGGCCCGGGGAGACAGAGGTCTGCGGCCGGCTACTGGCCGAGAACGGTACCTGCCTGCAGAGCTTCCGGCAGCTCCTCCCCGGCGACGGCTCGGCCGCCGCGAAGCAGAGCATCCCCACGCAGGACCTTGCCCCCGGTAGCTACCGGCTGCAGCTCGCGGCCATCCTGCCCCATGGCGAGAGCGTCGTCGAGGAGACAAAGGTGCAAATCGTCACTCCCGCCGCCAATACGGGCTTTGCCGCCTACCGCACGAAGCTTGGTTACACCGCGCCGGTATACACCTCTCGCGACGACACCCGCTCGTGGGACGACCTGTGGCGCGGCTCGAACCTGGATGACGTGGTCGTCTCCTTCGAGGACGGAGGCCGCTTTGTCTTCTGGCGAGGCACCAGTTACGTTCCCTGTTGGGCATACAACAATACGTGGCTGAGCTACGAGTGGTTTGAGGCCGAGCCGGATTCCCACGGGGCCGTGGACTGCATCGAGCCGATCATGGACAAGGCCTGCGAGTTCTCGCGCGTGGAGATCCTCGCCTCCACCCCCGCCCGCGTGGTGATCCACTGGCGCTACGGCCTCACCGACTTCCTGGGCAAGGTCATCAATGACGAGTGGGCCGACGAGTATTACTATCTGTACCCCGACGCGGTTGGGACGAGGAAGCTCGTGGCCTGGTTCCGCTCGGGCTGGCACGAGAACCAGGAGTTTCTCGCACTCAACCGCCCCGGCAATGCGCCCCACGAGTCTTTGGACCCACGGGCCATCACCTTCATGACCACCGATGGCCGCACACAGCGCCCCGTGTGGCCCAGCCCCTTCTTCAGCCTCACCGGCTGGCCCCACGTGATCGCCAAGATCAACATCCCCGGACAGCCCTCACCCTTCATGGTGGTGGATGACGACCGGGTCGAGGCGAAGGTCTGGGCCCGGCCCTACGTGGACAAGCCCGGCCTGTTCAACACCTATCTTCACTGGCCCGTCAGCCGTGGCATCCGCACGGCCTGGCTGGACAGCGAGGACGACTGGCACCGCCCGACCCACAGCAACCTGGTCAACCTCGTCAATGACCCCGTCGTGCGCGAGGCCGACCACAGCATCTGGTACTGGCTGATCGGCCAGGCCACCCGGGAGCGCGACATCCGGGAGCACGCGGCGGCCTGGCTGCAGCCGGCGGCGGTCACGGTGGAAGGCGGGCTCTTCCAGGGGTACGACAAGGCCCAGCGGGCCTATGTGCTCTCCGCGCAGCCAAAGGCCACGGAGCTGAACCTGACCGTCACGCCGGCGGCGCCGCTGCTCAACCCGGCCTTCGTCATCGAGGGCGCCGACCCCGCCCTCCGCCGGGCGGAGTGCTCCGGGACAGCGGAGGCGAAGCTGGGCAGAGAGAACGCCGGTGCCCGCCTGGTGGTGTTCCTCAGGGGCCGGTTTGACCGGCAGTTCATCTTGCGGATACGATAGAGGGCACTGTCGGGAAGGTCGCTTGCGGCCTCTTGTGGGGCGGGCTTTGCATCCCGCTATCGACGTTGGTGGGGCGGGCTTTGCACTCAAATCATGCAGGTTCCGGGCGGGCGCCGACTCACGTCGCCTCACGCCCCCAGCCCCGCCTCTCGGCGTCTCTTCGAGCCGCTTGTACTCCGTCCCGCAAGGCGGGAGCTGGCGGAGACGGGAGGAGGGGGGAGGAGGGGGGAGAACGGTCCCGCATTGCGGGCCGAGCGTTTCGGACGTGGTTGAGGCCAAATGTGGCTCCAATGCGTTCATGCATGATGTGAGTCGAAGGGCCGGGGGTGAGGCGCCGTCCGCCGTAGCCCTCTCCTGAGCGGCTGTATCGCGAAGGAGAGGGAAAGCGGGCCAGCGGCCCGCAGGGAGCGGCGCCGTGGCCGTTCGCCGTGCTCCCTGCCCGCTTGCGGGGAGGGCCGGGGTGGGGTCCCGGCCGTTGCGGACCGCCGCCCCTACGGCGCCCCCCTCAATCCCCCCGCAGGCGGGGGGAGGCACGACCCAGCGCCTAGCCAAAAGTGTATGCCGGAGATAAGACGGCGTCAGTAGCCATTCTGCCGGGACGTGCATAATCTGAGTTTCCAGCCCGCCGAGTCCATCCGGGATCGCCGCTCCCACACCAGATCGGCCACTCGACCCTGGCCTCAAGGACCGCCTATGACCATCGCCCAGTTCCAGAAGCTCATCGAGGACATCTACTTCTCCAGGGACAGCGAGCGCGGCATCGACGCCAACTTCGTCTGGTTCATCGAGGAGGTCGGCGAGCTGTCCCGCGCCATTAAGAGAGGCACGCCCGAAGAGCAGGCGGGCGAGTTCGCCGACGTGCTGGCCTGGCTCACCACCATGGCCAGCATTCAGGGCATCGACCTGGAGGCGGCGGCGAAGGCCAAGTACGAAAGTGGCTGCCCCAAGTGCGGAGGGTGCCCGTGCCGGTGCGGGAGTGACGGCTGAGAACAGCGGAACGGCGGAACGACGGACGTCTCACCACGGAGACACAGAGAGCACGGAGTTCCACGGAGAACGACTCACCACAGAGACACGGAGACAGAGAGACACGGAGAAGGGCGGAGAACGTCTGAGAACGGAGACGAAGAGGACGGCGGACGACTCACCGCAGAGACACGGAGAACGGCGGAGAACGGCAAAGTCTGAGCACCGAGACCGCGCAGCCCGGAGGCTACCATGCGACTTGTGACCATTCTGACTGCCATCGCGCTGTGCCCATGGGCGGTGGCCGAGCCCATCGTGCCCGATGGGGGCACCCCGACTTACGAGTGTCACCACCTCACCGGGCCCATCGTCATCGACGGCTCTCTGGATGATCCCGCCTGGCACCATGTGCCCACCGCCGGGCCCTTCGTCTTTCCCTGGCCCGAGCAAAAGGGCAGAAAGCAGATGACCCTGGCGAAGCTGGCGTGGGATGATGCCAACCTCTACGCGGCCTACGAGTGCCGGGACACGGACATCACCGCCACCTACACCGAGCGCGACGACCCCGTGTACCAGGACGACTGTGTGGAGCTCTTCATCGCCCCGGCGCCGGACAAGAGCGCCTTCTACTACGGCTTTGAGATGAACTGCCGCGGCGTGCTGTACGACTACTTCTACGCCTTCCCCACCGTCTTGATCGCGCCGTACGATACCGGGGGCGTCTGGCTCGAGACCGCCATCGACGGGACGCTGAATGCCTCCGGCGACCGCGACCGCGGCTGGACGCTGGAGGTCCGGATCCCCTTTGCCAATCTCAGCGACCTGATGGGCAAGAGCAGGCCCGAGCCCGGAGACGTTTGGCGCATCAACATGAACCGCTGGGACGGCACGGGCGAGGCGCGGGCGCTGAGCCAGTGGTCACCCTCGGGGCTCGAGGCCCCGCACCCTCACCGGCCCGAGGGCTTCGGCGCTCTCGTCTTCACGGCCGACTAAGGACCGAGGACATGGAACTGACCGTCAAGTACGGAGCCGCAACGCAGGGCGTGGAACTCGCGGACGAGCGGGTGCTGGATGTGGCAAAGGTGCCCTCCGGCCCGGCGATCGAGGACCTCCCGGCCGCTCTGGAGCAGGCCTTCGCCCACCCTGTGGGTCCGGCCCTGGAAGACGCCGTCGAGCCCGGAGACCGCGTGCTGGTGATCACCGTTGACGCCACGCGCCCCAATCCCTCGGGCCTGCTGTGGCCGCTGATGGAGCGCCTCCAGGGCCTCGGGGCAAAGCCTGAGATCATGATCGGGCTGGGCAATCATCGGAAGATGACCGACCGGGAGCTGGACGGCTTCATCG
Source organism: uncultured Armatimonadia bacterium (assembly GCA_964423635.1). Classification (GTDB taxonomy): domain Bacteria; phylum Armatimonadota; class Zipacnadia; order Zipacnadales; family JABUFB01; genus CAYRFY01. The sequence continues at coordinate 12,428 of CAYRFY010000019.1, forward strand.
GCACCCATGATGTGCACCAAAACGACTCCCGCAGTCCGGACCAGTGGCCCCTGGGGAGAACGCCCCACGGTGTGCCGGTGGAGGTCAGCCCGATCCTGCGCGAGTTTGACCGGCGCATCGCCGTGGGCTTCATCGAGCCCCACTACATCGCCGGGTTCTCGGGCGGACGCAAGATGATCCTCCCCGCCGTCAGCTCCAACCGCTCCATCACGTACAACCATTTTCTCACCGCCCGCTACGGCACCCAACTGGGAAAGCTGGATGGCAATGAGATTCACGAGGACATGGAGGCCATCGCTCTCCGGGTGGGCGTGGACTTCATCCTCAATGCCGTCCTGAACCCCGACGACAGTCTCGCCGGCCTCTACTGCGGCGACCTGGTGGCCGCCCACCGGGCGGGGGTCACGGCGGCCGAGGGTCTCTACGTGCATGAGGTCAAGCAGCTTGCGGACATCGTCATCACCTCACCCGGTGGCGCCCCGTATGACGTGGACATGGTGCAGGCCAAGAAGGCGCTGGTGCCGGCGCTGGAGGCGGTGAGGCCGGGGGGAGTGGCGATCCTGCTGGGAGAGTGTCCCGGCGGCTGGGGGGCCTTCGAGGCCGACATGGAGCTGCTGCGCGCGGAGACGGCTATGGGCAAGCGCGAGCTGATCCGCCATGAGCTTCAGACCGACAGTCTCGAGCGCGGCTGGGCGCCATGCAGCCCGGGGATGCTGTTTTGCCACGCCCACTTTGACCGGCAGGTGCAGGTCATCGCCGTCACCGGCAACGCCGAGATGCTGGCGGGTACGTACATCACCTACGCCGACCACCTGACCACGGCGCTGCTGATGGCCACGGAGATGGTGGGCCCGGACGCAAAGGTGGCGGTCCTGCCCGAGGGACGCCGGACGATCTGTAGAAAGGCCGTTGGCCGCTAGCCATTTCGCGCCACGCGCCCCGGCCGTCCTCCGTTCACCCCGGGCCCGCAGCCGGGCCTTCCGGCTTGCTCATCTCCGCCCGCTGCGCCATCCTCTGATACATCGCCCCCATCCGGCTCACGGAGGCGAAGGCCGACCCGGGCTCCGGCAGATGAAGCAGGGACGCGATCTCCCAGGTGAACTGTGTGAGGTCACACCAGTCGGGACAGGCCGCGTCCAGCAGCATCAGGGCAAGAGGCGGGGCGTTGTCCGCGCCCACCTGTGCCGCTATCCTCGCCGTCGCCTCCTGATGACGTCTCATGGTGCCCGGAACCTCGCCCGGCAAGAGCGCCAGCAGGGCCGCCGTTAGCGTGGGCGCGGAGTCCTCCCCCGTAGCGGGCATGGCCAGGTCGTAGCGGTCGACGAAGGGATGATACCGGGGCAGGGCCTCCATGAGTTGAGCCGTCTCGGCTCTGATCGCCAGGCGGTGGAGATTGTTGCCCGCCGCCACCGCCGCCGCCAGGTCCAGATACGGGCCCATCGCCCAGGGGCCGCGCTCCAGCTCCTCAACCAGACGCAGGACGCGGGCGACGACCTGCGTGGGGGAGAGCCGCAGGCCCGCCAGTCGCGCGGCGACCGGGTCGGTGCTCTGCCCCAGCGACCAGCCGTGGTAGCGCAGCCGTCTGGCTATCTCCCACAGCCGGGCGCAGGCCGCCTCGTCCCCCTCCCCCCAGCGCTGGAGGGTCATGGCCGCCAGACGTGTCTCGTAGCCGCCCACACAGCCCGAGGCCTTCAGCGTCTGGTAGCCGCTCCAGAACCGCTCCCAGACCGCCTCGGGCTCGCCCTCGCCCCCGGTGAGCAACCCCACCAGCGGCAGCCGGTCGTAGCTTTGCCAGCGGGCGGCCGTGGCCAGGCGATTGAGCGCCATCACCCTGTCCACATCGGCACAGTTGCGGCTTGCCACCGCTGCGGCCAGGTCCACCCGCGGGTCGGGCTGGAAGCCCTGGGCCAGGAGGCCTGCTCGCAGCCGGAGGAAGGCCTCGATGCGCCCGGCGACCGCGGCCTCGCTCACGTGAGCACGCTCGAACCTCGCCGAGTAGATGAAGTCCCAGACGGCGTCTCTACCCCGGTCGGTGATGGACAGCAGCGAGCCGTCGCCGCCCGGTGAGAGCAGCGCTAAGTCCAGGTCCAGCAGGTCGTGGGAGGACAAGTAGGTCCAGTGCGCGCGGGCCTCGGCCTCGTACGCGTCGGCCTGCTTGCCCAACGCCTCGGCCTGCGCCTCGCGGCGGCGGCGCAAAGGAGGAACGAAGGCCCCCAGGCAGCCGGACCGGCGCACCCGCCGCGCCTCGAGGCGGCAGGCCTCGGCCTGCTGTTGCAGACCGCGGCACGCGCGCAACACCTCGGCCTGTCGAGGGGAGACGAGTTGCACCAGGCCCCGACTTGCCGACGCGTCCCGGGCACCGGGCACCTGGACGGGACGGCCGTCGGCCACGTGCAGGAGCCAGAGCGCTTGCTGTAAGGTGAGGTCGGCCATGGGGATGGACCCGGCTCGCACGAGAATAATGAAGAGGGCGCAGGCCGAAGCAAAAAGCACGGGGCACCGGGGAGACCGGTGCCCCGAGGCGGGACTGGGAGAGGTAAGCGGCGCCCGAAGACCCTGTCGCTACGCCCAGGTCATCTCCCCGGTCTGCTCGAAGATCACGCACTCCTTGAGGAAGGCGATCGCCTTCTGGAAGCCCTCATTGGAGCTCATCAGGCTGTCCTCATGCTCGATGGACAGGGTACCATCGTAGCCGATCATGCGCAGAGTGCTGATGATGTCCTTCCATACCTCGGCGCCGTGACCGTAGCCCACGGTGCGGAATATCCAGCCGCGGTTGATCTCGTCGCCATAGTGCTTGGTATCCAGCACCCCATTGACCCGGGCGTTCCAGTCGTACACCAGGGAATCCTTGGCATGGAAGTGGCGGATAACCGGGTCCTTCTCCTCGCCCAGCCAGCGCAGGGCGCTGGGGATGTCGATGCCCTGCCAAAACAGGTGGCTGGGGTCGAAGTTGGCACAGATGCGGTCACCATTGGCGCCCACCGCGCGCCGCAGCTTGATGAGCGTCTCAGGGTTGTAGACCAGGAAGTTGGGGTGCATCTCGAAACACACGTACAGCCCGGCATCCTTGAGCACCTGGGCCTCCTGGGTCCAGTACTCTGTCGCCACCTCCCACTGGTACTCCAGGGCCTTGAGGTGATCCTCGGGCCACGGAGCCACGATCCAGTTGGGGAACTCGTCCTTGGGGCCGCCGCCGGGCAGGCCCGAGAAATTGACCACACACTCCAGGCCCAGCTTGCCGGCCAACTCCACCGTGTCGCGCCAGGACTTGTGGAATTCGGCGGCCACTTCCTTGTTGGGGTGCAGCGGGTTGCCGTGGCAACTGAGGGCCGAAAGCTCCAGCCCACGGCTCTTGATGGCCTCCATGAAGGCCTCCCGCTTCCCGGCGTCGGCGTTGAGCTCGGCCGGGTCACAATGGGCATTGCCCGGGAAGCCACCCGAGCCGATCTCGATGGTCTGTAGGCCCGACTTGGCGAAATAGTCCAAGACCTCCGTCAACGGCTGAGCACTCCAGGCGGCACTGAGAGATCCGATCTTCATCTGCCAAAACCCTCCTTGGCGACGCGCTCTGCGCGCCGCCGCGTTTGCGCGTCGCCGCGAGTCTCGAGTCTGCGGGTTGCGAGTCACGGGTCAACGGCTACGGCGTGTACGGCGTCTACGGCGGGAGCGTCAACGGATACGGCTACGGCTACGGCGTCGACGACTAGGAGCGCGGCCGAGAAGTCCGGCCGAAAAGCCGTTCACAGCCGCGTAGGTCGGGCTTTCCAGCCCGACTCGGCGGGTCCGTGACCCGCCGAAATAGGTTTTCGGCCGCACCTCTAGAGCTACGGCGGCACCGGGCTAGTCGATGGCCGGTACGGGCTCCCACCTGGCGCTGGCGTCGGCGGTGGTGCAGGCGTCCAAGACTGCCTGGGTCCTGCAGCCGTCCTCCAGGTTGGGCCAGGTCTGCTTGCCCTCGGCGATGGCATTCATCAGGTCGGCGACGGTGTTGATGAAGGTGTGCTCGTAGCCGATGATGTGCGCCACCGGCCAGTAGCGGGGCCCACCGTCGGGCAGGGCCATGTAGGGGTGACAGCCGTCCGAGGCCTGGATCAGCTCGAAGCCCTGGCGGTCCGCCGGGTCACCGCAGTTGTAGTACAAAAGCTCGTTCATGCTCTCGAGGTTGAACACGATGCTGCCCTTGGAGCCGTTGACCTCGAACCAGTTGTAGTTCTTGCGCCCGGCGGCGAACCGGGTGGCCTCGAAAGTCCCCAGGGCCCCGTTGGCGAACTTGGCCAGGGTGATGACCCCGTCGTCCACATCCACGGTGCCCATCTCGGCGCCCTCGGCCGCCTTGCCGCCGAGACCCGTGTCGAAGGTCTCAAGCTGCGGGCGCTGCTTGATGAAGGTCTTCATCGTGCAGGCCACTTCGCTGATGCCGCCCAGGAGCCACAGGGCCATGTCGATGCTGTGGGCCATCAGGTCGCCCAGAGAGCCGGAGCCGGCAATGTCCTTTTGCACCCGCCACATCATGGGCGTATCCGGCGACATGAGCCAGTCCTGCAGGTACAGGGCGCGCCAGTGGTAGATCTCCCCCAGATCGCCGTTTTCGATCATCTTCTTGGCCAGGCTGCAGGCCGGAGCACGGCGGTAATTGTGGCAGAGCATGTGGATGATACCCGCATCGCGCACGGCCTTCAACGCCCGCTTCGCGTCGGCCAGGTTGGTGGCCAGAGGCTTTTCGCAGAAGATGTGCTTGCCCGCCGCCGCCGCCTGCACCACCATGTCCGCGTGCTGATTATTGGGGGAGGTGATGTCCACAAGGTCGATGTCGTCTCTCCCCAGCAGGGCGCTGTAATCGGTCTCCGTCTGTTCCCACTGAAACTGCCGGGCGCAGGCCTTGAGACGCTCCTCGGTGCGCCCGCACAACACCTTCATCACCGGCCGGGCCTTGACTTCCGGGAAGAAGAAAGGCACCTGCCTGTATGCGTTACTGTGCGCTCGACCCATGAAGTTGTAGCCAACCAATCCCACTCGGACCTCGTCCACGGTTCGATACCTCCCTTGAACTGGCGATCGTATAGGCTCAGCCAAACGTGGTTGCGTGCAGACAAGATAAGGGCGTATTCGCCGCGCCCGCGGGGAGTCCTCCCGCCGCCTGCGGCGACGGAGGGGTTTGTCACCGGCGCCTGAAGTCCGGGGCGAAGGACACCGCTGAAGCGGGGACGAAATGAGCGTCTCCTGCCCGCCCGGCGGCCGCCGACAGAGAAGGCATGCCAAAGCTTCGGGTGCATAAGAGGAGGGGTCTGGTTGGTCCGAGCGATCGTCGCACATGCCGAGCAAGACGTTAGGGACCTCGTCGCCGAACTGCTCACCGGCAGCGGCCGGGTCGAGATAGTGGGCACGGCCACCAACGGCTTGGAGTGCCTGCGGCTGCAGGAGGACGTGGGCGCCGAGGCGGTGTTTCTTGACCCCGGTCTGCCGGAGATAGGAGGCCTTGAAGTGGCCCGGCGCCTCCTGGATTCCCAGGCACCTCCGGTCATTGCATTTGTCTCCTGTCGAGATACCCACGCGGCCCGGGCCTTCGATCTGGGGGCCGTGGACTACGTCCTGCGCGGCGGCGACTACGACGCCTTCTCCCGGCGCATCCTGCTCTGCCTCAGCCGCGTCGAACAGGCTCTGGAATGCCGGACATCCATCCTCCAGGACCTCCGCGAGCTGGTGGCCGATCTCCGATCCCATCGCCTCCACCCGCTGCAGCGAAAGCTCCCCATCCGGGATCACGGCGAGGGAACGGTCAGGCTCCTGGACCCGGCGGGCGTGCTCTGCGTGGAGCGTAGCCGGCGCCGCACGGTGCTGTGCACCGTGGATCAGCAGTACCCAACCTACTACACGATCGAGGCGCTCGAGCAGCGCCTTCAGGACGATGGGTTCTTCCGCGCCAGTCCCGGCGCATTGCTCAATACCAACTACATCCAGCACATGATCCCCAATGGCGATGGTTCCTATGACGTGATCCTCGGCGACGAGGAGGGCCGCCTGCGCAAGACCGTCAAGGTCTCACGCGCCCGCTCCCGGGAGCTCCTGGGACTGCTGGGTTTGTAGATACCTGCATGAGCCCACTTAGTGACGATTGATGCAAGTTCTGGGGCCGCAACGAAGCCGTTGGCCACCGTCCCGCCTTGCGGGATCGGGCCTTCCACTCAGATTATGCATGGACGCACCGGGGGCACATTTCGCCATTCCCACGTCCGCAACCGTCGAAGCACTGCCGTTCTCCCCCCTCCTCCCGTCTCGCCGGTCGTATCGGCGAGTACAAGCGGCTCGAAGAGACGCCGAGAGGCGGGGCTGGGGGGGTGAGGCGACGTGAGTCGGCGCCTGCCCGAAACCTGCATGATCTGAGTTTCCAGCCCGACTCGGCGATCCCGCTCTGCGGGATCGCCGCCCGGCCATGGCATCGCCCCGAGGCGAACCTCCGCGCCGTGCTCGTCGGTTTGAGGCGGAGCTTCGCTGGCTGGACCTCTGGCCCACCACCGCCGCACGATGCCGTGGAACCCTCAGACACGTCTTCCGTCCGCTCGGACAGGATTTACCTCCACAGGAACACAGTTTCATTGACCTCATACAGAGTTTTCGCGTATCATTCCCAAGACACAGTCCATGTCTCTGGCTTCCCCTTACGGGTCTGTCGTGGCGAGGGCCAGACTAGGGCGCAAAGGTTGATACACATCGGGGAAGACGTTCCGCCCCGGTTGCCATGCCCGCGGTCGCTGCGTCCTGCGCGGCGGTCGCGCCGCGGGGCATGGTGCGTGGCGTCGGAGGTGGAAGGGGGTGGGGATCTCGTTCCGCCTCCGGCGCCCCCCCAGATCGCGGTGGCTCTTGTCGGGCATGAAGCGAGCTGGGTGGGAGAGACGAAACGGGCCGCCCTGGGAGGGCGGCCCGTTTCGTTCGCGGTCCTCGACACGAAGGCCCCGGGTGGGGTCTAGGAGCAGCAGCAGCCACCGGCGGGCTTGGCGGCATCGATGAGGGCTACGAAGCTGTCGGCCTTGAGCGAAGCGCCGCCCACCAGTCCGCCGTCGATATTCTCCCTGGCCATGAGCCCCTCGACATTGTCCGGCTTGACGCTGCCGCCGTAAAGCACGCGAATCGTGGCCCCCGCTTCGGCGCCCAGCGTGTCGGCGACCACTCTCCGCACCACGCCGCAGACCCTGTCGGCCTCGTCGGCGTCACAGACCTTGCCGGTGCCGATGGCCCACACCGGCTCGTAGGCGATGACCATCTTGTCGGCCACGGAGGCGTCGAGGCCCTCGAGCATGGCCTTCACTTGTCCCATGACGACCTCATCGGTCTTGCCGGCCTCGCGCTCGGAAAGCAGCTCGCCGCAGCAGACGATGGGCTTGAGGCCCGCGGCCAGGGCGGTCTTGGTCTTCTTGGCCACGGAGGCGTCGGTGTCGCCGAAGACCTTGCGCAGCTCCTCGGTGAAGCCCTCCTCGATGACGCCGAAGCGGCCGCGGCGCTCGGAGTGGCCGAGAATGACCCACGTAGCACCGGTGGAAAGGACCATCGGGGCCGAGATCTCGCCGGTGAAGGCCCCGGAGTCTTCCCAGTACATGTTCTGGGCCCCGACCTCGATGTTGGAGCCCGCCACGCAGTCGGCCACGGTGGACAGGGCGGTGGCCGGTGGGCAGAGGATCATCTCGACGCCCCTGGTGTCTCCGGCCAGCGTCTTGATCTCAGAGGCCAGGGCGGCGGCCTGCTTGTTGTCGTTCTGCAGCTTCCAGTTCCCGGCCATGATGGGAGTGCGCATGGTTCTTGTGTCCTCCATATGGGGTGCGGGGCGGACTATGCCCCGTGATTGTCCGCGCCTAATCGTCGTCAACGACCTCGATGCCGGGCAGGCCTCCTGCCTCCAGGAACTCCAGGGAGGCGCCGCCGCCTGTGGAGACATGGTCCATCTTGTCGGCCAGGCCCATCTGGGTGACGGCGGCCACCGAATCCCCGCCGCCAACCACATTGAACCCGGGGCACTTGCCCATGGCCTCGGCTACGGCCAGCGTCCCCTCGTCGAAGGGCTTGTCCTCGAACTTGCCCATCGGCCCGTTCCAAAACACCGTGGTCGCCTTCTCGATCAGCGAGGCATACTTGGCCTTGGTCTCCGGGCCGATGTCCAGGGCGTCCCAGCCGGGCTTGATGCCGTCGGCGGGAGCGAAGACCAGGGAGTGGTCGCCCTGCACGTTCTGCATGTGTACGTCTCCGGGCAAGACGAGCTTGTCCAGATGCTCGCCCATGGTGGCGAGGATGTCCGCCGCCGCCTCCGGGCTGCCCTCGGGGCAGTAGGACATGCCGATCTCCTTGCCCTGTGCCTTGTAGAAGGCCCAGGACATGGCGCCACCGATGAGCATCCTATCGCAGCGGGGCAGGAGGCTCTTGATGACCTTGATCTTCTCATCCACCTTGGCGCCGCCCAGCACGACGATGAAGCCGTCCGTGGGGGCGTTGTAGACGCGGTCGAGGGCCGCGACCTCCTTTTCCACCAAGAACCCCATCACCGCGGGCTTCACCAGCTTGGGCACGCCGTAGACCGATGCGTGCTTGCGGTGGCTGCTACCGAAGGCGTCGTTGACATAGGCCTCGGCGCCCGCCGCCAGCTTCTCGGCGAAGGCCATCATCTGGTCTTCCTGCTTGGACTCCTCGCCCGGGTAGAACCGGGTGTTCTGGAGCAAGATCACGTCGCCGGGCTGCATGGCGGCAATGGCCGCGGTCTTCTCCTCGGAGATGCAGTCGTCGACGAACTTGACCGGCTTGCCCAGCAACTCGGAGAGCCTGTGGGCGCAGGGGGCCAGGCTGTACTTGTCCACCGGCTCGCCCTTGGGGCGGCCCAGGTGGGAGGCCAAGACCAGCTTGGCGTCGCCTAGATGCCGGATGGTGGGCAGCGCCGCCCGGATGCGGGTGTCGTCGGTGATCGTCTTGCCGTCCAGAGGAACATTGAAATCGACGCGCACGAACACGACCTTCCCGGCAAGGTTAACGTCCTTGACGGTCTTCTTGGCCACTAGGCTCACGCTCCCTTGTATCCGACGCCCCCGTCAGGCATCGGTCTCCATAAGTGTCGTGTACTTGAGGTCCTTGCTGAGCGCCAGCTTGCCGCCGGGCATGGCCACCGGCCCGCAGCCGCACAGGAAATGCCTGGGGTCCTGGCCCAGCTCCCCGCGCAGGGCCGACCAGACCTCGGGCGTCTCGGTGCTCACGTAAAGAGGTATGTCTTTGGAGAACCGGCGGACCTGCTGGATGATGTGGCGGTAGATCTGCAGGCGCACGGCCTCCGGGAAGGGACCGGTATTGACGCCCGCCATCTCCTCCTGAGCCTCCTCCATGATCTGGAGGTACTCGGGGTCCAGAAGGTCGGGGTCGATACGTGACTTGAGGGTGGCCGCGTCCATCCACATCACCACGGTCATGCCGATGGAATCCGGGCGTACCCGCTGCAGGAGTGCCTCGACGGCCTCGGCGTAGTCCTCGCGCCAGCCGCGGATGGGCACGATGGGCTTGAACTTGGCCCTCACCGACATCCCCGCGTCCTGGCAGCGCCGCATGGCCTCGAAGCGCTCCACCGGGCCGGGGGTCCCCGGCTCGACAATCCGCGCCGAGTTGGCGCCGCAGACACTCCAGACGGCCACGATGTGTTTGCGGGCCGGTAGCTCCAGGGCCCAGTCCGTATTGGCGCACTTGGTGTGGATGATCATGTGCCGGTCGCCGCCCAGCTCGGCGCACTTGCGCGTCGCCAGGTCAAACAGGCCGTACTCGGGCTCGAACGCCACCTGCTCGCAGTTCCAGCCGATGATCCGGAAGCACTTCTGCCACGGGTTCTGGCGCAGGATCGGGTCGACGACCTCCTCCACGTACTCCTCCAGGTTCATCCCCATGACGATGTACTTGCCCAGCTTGCCGTCGCCGCAATACTGACACCCATGGGGACAGCCCACCTGGGTACCGAACTCCCACGCCGTCCAGCAGACCTGGTTGTTCTTGAGATCCCCCTCGCGGGTCCGGAACCAGGCGGTGCGAATCTCGCCGCACAGGTGCTTCACCACCGAAAGCGGCGTGCCCTCGGGGCAGCGGGCATGCAGGGCGCTGAGGTCCGGCTCTTGCCCTTTGACACGCTGCATCGTGAACACCAAAGACCGGGTCTGGTAGGCCGATGCCTCCTGCGGCACGGTGAAATCCACGGCTCCGGACACTAACTTCGCCGCCACCTCGGGGATCGTGGCCTGGGTCACGATGGTGGCCGAGCCCAGGGGGATTCCCAGCGCATCCAGCATCCGGTTGAGCCGCTGTGTGGCCAGACGGTCGGCGAGCACGCCCTCGAGGACATAGACAGCGGTGGGCCGAAGTGGGTACATCATGCACCTGCCCGTTGGATTTGTGGTGCGACATTGAGGCCACGGCGGATGAGGCCGACGGGTGGCACCTCACAGCAGGGGCGAGGCCAGTTGCAGGCCTCGCCCCGGTACGTCGACGCTGACTTCCACAGGTTCTTGGTCCCGAGCCCGATCCACGGGCGCCGGAACCACTGTCCGGCCGGGGCCTAGAGCCCCTTGTCGGCGAGCATCTTCATCAGCTCGGCGGTGCGGTTGCTGTAACCCCACTCATTGTCGTACCAGCCGACGATCTTGACCAGGCAGCCGTTGTCGTCGGAGAGCACCGTGGTCAGGTCGGAGTCGAAGGTGCAGGAGGCCGGGGAGCCGACGATGTCGGCCAGGACGATGGGCTCTTCGGTATAGTCCAGGACCTTGGCCAGCGGGCCCTCGGATGCGGCGGCCTTGAACGCGGCGTTGACTTCATCCTTGGTGACGGTCTTGGCCATCAGACAGGTGAGGTCGGTGACGGAGCCCGTCGGTGTGGGCACGCGCATGGCGATGCCGTGCATCTTGCCATTGAGCTGGGGCAGCACCTCGCCGATGGCCTTGGCGGCACCGGTGGAGGTGGGGATGATGTTCATCGCGGCGGCCCGAGCCCGGCGCAGGTCCTTGTGCGGGAAGTCGAGGATGACCTGGTCGTTGGTGTAGCTGTGGATGGTGGTCATGATGCCCATCCTGATGCCGAAGGAGTCATCGAGGACCTTGCACATCGGCGCCAGACAGTTGGTGGTGCAACTGGCGTTGGAGATGATGTTGTGCTTGGCCGCGTCGTACTCGGCCTCATTGACGCCGAGCACCACGGTCTTCACGTCGCCCTTGGCCGGAGCCGAGATGATGACCTTCTTGGCGCCTGCCTCCAGGTGAGCGGCGGCCTTGGCACCGTCGGTGAAGTGACCGGTGGACTCGAGAACGATCTGAGCGCCCAGCTCGCCCCACGGGAGCTTCGCCGGATCTCGCTCCGCCAGGCTCTTGACCTTCACGCCGTCGACGATGAACGCATCCTCGCCCACCTCGATGCAGGCATCCATCTTCCCGTAGATGCTGTCGTACTTCAGAAGGTGTGCCAGCGTTGCATCGTCGGTCAGATCGTTAACGGCCACGATCTCGATATCGCCCCGGAAGTTCTCCCAGAGCGCCTTGAAGACCTGACGGCCGATCCTGCCAAACCCGTTGATACCAACCTTTGTCGCCACGTTGATCCCTCCTGTAGATGCAAGGCGCAAGGGCCATGCCGAACTGTCGCCCTCAGGTCTGCAACGCCTTTAGGCGTATAGTCTTCGCGCGGGCGGACGCGGGCGAAAGACGAAAGCGAAGCCATCGACGGGGTCGCCAATTCACTATACTCATTATAATGAATATAGCCAAGACAATCAATCCCCGGGAAACCTGTGGCCCGCGCGCCCCCAAGCCCGAAAACAGCGAGAGGACTATATCAGAAGCCCTGTGGGGAGTCAATTGACGTGAGGCCGGGCAGCGTATATTCTCTACTTCGTGGGTGGCCCGGTCCTGCCGCGCCTTGGCCGGGCCCTGTTTTCGTGCCACGAAACGGGCGCCGCTTCGGCGGCGGCCCCGGTTGACGACAGGCCAGGAGCCCAACGATTCATGAAGACAGTCATTCTCCTCGCGGGACATGCGACCCGCATGAAGCCGCTGAGCAGCTATCTCAACAAGGGGATGATCCCCATCGTCGGTCGGCCGCTGGCCGAATACATCGTCACCAGCCTGGTGCGCCAGGGGTTCGACGACATCGTCTTCGCCGTCACCGCGTTCCCCGAGCAACTGCAGCACCACTTCCGAGACGGCTCCCGCTTCGGCGCCAGGATCGACTACGTCTCCCGCCCCGAGCCCTCCGGCACCGCGGGCGAGGTATCTGCCCTGCGTGACAGGATCCCCCCGGACGAGAGCTTCCTCGTGCACTACGGCGATATCCTCACAAGCTTCGACCTCCGGGCCATGAAGAGCCGGCATGAGAGCACAAAGGCTCTCGCGACCATCGGGCTCATCACCAGCGAGCGGGTGCATGTGGGAGTGGGCGATCTTGACAAAGATAACCGAGTTATATATTATGAGGAAAAGCCGCTCCTTGGCAAACCGTGTCGCGCGGCCATCGACATCTATGGGCCCGGTATCTGGGATTACCTGGCTCCGGGGCTGGATTTCGGCTACGACGTGATCCCGGCGCTGATGAAGGCCGGCGAGGATGTGCGGGGCTTTGTGGATCCCGCCGCCTGGTGGATGGATGTGGGGAGACTTTCGGACCTCGATTCGGCGACGGAGCTCATGCAGGAGAAGGCGCCGGAGTTGGACCTGCCGTGAGACCGCCCACGCCACGAAAGGTCGCTTCGTTTTCGGGTCAGACTGCCGGGATGGGCGCGCAAGGTATGACACAGGAATGGTTGGCGGACATGGCAATGGTGCGGGGAGTCGGCTCCGGGGCCGGTGCAGGCGGCGGGGTGCGACGTCCTGCCGGGGAGCCGGTACGGTGGCTGTCGGTGTGCCTGCTCTCGCTGTGGCTGTGCGGTGCGGTGCATGGCGCCGACATCGTGGAGCAGATCGTGGCCCACGTGCCGGCACAGGTACATAGCTACCGGCAGATGATGGCGGAGCTCACCGCCCTGACCACCACCGGCCGGGTGACGCTGACGAGCCTCGGCAATAGCGTGAAGGGGCGCTCGATCGTCGCGGTGGCCGTACACTCCCCGGATGCGGTGTTCGGGCAGGGGAGGCGGCTGTTTGTCATCGCCCGGCAGCACGGCAGCGAGCCGGCGGGCACCCAGGCGGCCATGGCCCTCATCCGTCACTTCGCCACCTCGCAGGGGGCGCTGGAGCAGGGCACTCTCCGGAGGGTCACTTTGATCCTCGTCCCGATGGCCAATCCGGACGGAGCCGACGGCGGCCGGCGTGCCAACGCCAACGGTGCCGATCTGAACCGGGACTGGGCGGCTCAGCGCCAGCCGGAGACCCGGGCCATCGAGCGGGCGGTGGCGGCGTGGAAGCCCCACGCGATCATGGACCTGCACGAGCTGCCGCGGAGCTCGTCAAAGCCCGAGTATGCCATCAGCTTTCTGGAGACCATCGGCAGCGGCCCGGGCATCGCAAAGGCCGTCAGCGACCACACCATTCCGGCGGCTCTGGATCTCTCCGGCTGGCTGAAGGCCTACGGTCACCGGGCGAACATCTACTACAACGGGGCCCACAAGGACCGGCGCCTGTGCCATCGGCACTTCGGCCTGACCCGGGGCATTCCCAGCTTCCTGGTGGAGTCCAAGACCGGGGCCGGGCGCTCCATGCAGCAACGGGTGTCGTTTCATGTTCTGTGCATGCTGGTGGTAACCAACCACCTGCTGCATCTGGACGGCGGGGACGCCCCCGCGCCTCCGCCCACGCGGGTGGCCCAGAGCTCGCCGGATACCGGGCCGTGTCGGGTCAAGGTGCAGTTCACGCCCTCGCCCGACGGGGACGGCGGCTGCGGGAGCCTGGAGGCGGTGGTGACGGGCGGGCAGGACGTGAGGTTTGTCCGGTTCCATCTGGATGGACAGTTGTGGATGCTGAGCAATATGACGCCCTACCAGTGCCCGCTGGACGCGGGGCAGATGGAGGAGGGCACCCACGAGTTGACCGTGGAGGCCGTGGACGGCCAGGGCCAGGTGCTGGCCCGCTATCGGCGGCAGGTGATCGTGGGCGAGCCCACGGCGCTGGCGGAGTAGCGACGCCGGTGCCCTGATGGAAGAGACGTGACCCGACTCGGTTATTCGACCGACAATCAGTGGGAGGCGACGACCATGGCCGATGTGAGAGAACTCGACGAAG
>CAYRFY010000020.1:0-26314 GCA_964423635.1 uncultured Armatimonadia bacterium
TGGGCATCGGTGAGCTCGGTGACGGTGTGGTGAAACACCGCCAGGTCGAAGGGGGCGATCCGCTCCTGTTCCAGACAGGACAGGTCATCCTTGGACCGCGTGATCTGCAGTTGCGGCATCTGCCAGATGGCCTCGTAGATGGCCTCCCCGCAGCCCTGCCAGTCGTGGATTTCTCCGCCTGCGTACTGCAAGGTCTTGATCGCCCGGGCACCTGAATCGGCCATGGTCTTCGCGCTCCTGGCTCAAGAGGGATGGGCTGCCGGGCGTGTGGCCCGGAGCCGCTAGCGGCGTCGGCGGTCGGAGTTGCGTCCCGAGGTTTGTCGGCTGGAGTGGCGATCCTGCACAACACCCTCATCCACGGGGGCCGAGGACCGTCGCGGACGGACGCGGGCGCCCCGACCTGTCCGCGTTTCCACACCCGACCCGGTCATCTCCAGACTCGGGGGGAAGCGGGCCGGTGTCGTCTTCATCGAGCCACGGACCAGGATGATGGCCTGGAGCAGGATGATCATGGCCAGGCAGGCATCGGTGAGGCTCATCTGCGGATAAACTCCGAGGACCTTGGAGGCCAGCCAACGGAGCAGCTCAATACCGGGGAAGATCAGCCCGATGCCCAGCAGTAATCCGAGTATGAGTCTTCCCATGGCAGGGTCCCTCAGCCGTAGTGGATCGTTCCACTGCATTGTACCCCTGCATTGTAACAGATCACACGCGCCTTGTGCGAGCCGTCGCCCTGCAGGCAATTGCGACCCGTGGACAGATGCCGGAGGGCTGAGGAAGCGTATGGAACCCGGCACGGGGCGGCTAGCGGTCCGAAAGCTCCAGACTGATGTCCACGGCCTGGTGGGAGTGGGTGAGCTTGCCCACGGAGATCATGTCCACACCGGTGGCGGCGATGTCGGCCACCGTGCTCAGGCTCACTCCGCCCGAGGCCTCGGTGTACGCCCGGCCGCCCACCAACTCCACGGCCTGCCGCATGGTGGCAAGGTCCATGTTGTCCAGCAAGATGATGTCGGCACCCGCGTCCAGAGCCTCTCGGACTTGCTGCAGCGAGGTGGTCTCGACCTCGATCTTCAGGGTGTGTGGAGCCTGCAGCCGGGCGCGCTTGACGGCCTCGGCCAGCCCGCCCACTGCGGCGATGTGGTTGTCCTTGATCAGGACGCCGTCGTAAAGCGCGAAGCGATGGTTGCGCCCGCCGCCGGCGCGCACGGCGGCCTTCTCCAGCAGCCGCAGGCCGGGAGTGGTCTTGCGGGTGTCCAGGATCGCCGCCCCCGTGCCTTCCACTGCTTTCACGTAGGCAGCGGTGAGTGTGGCGATGCCGCACAGTCGCTGGAGGAAGTTGAGCGCGACGCGCTCTGTGGTGAGGATCTGTGCGCTGGGCCCGGTGACCCTGGCCAAGATGTCGCCCGGCGAGAAGACCTGGCCCTCGGCGATCAGCGCTTCCAGGGCGCAGTCGGGCGCGGCCTGGCGGAAACACTCGGCCACCACATACAGGCCCGCCAGGACACCCTCCTGCTTGGCCAGCAAGACGCCGTTACCCGTGCGCTCCGGAGGTACGCACAGGGCCGTGGTGATGTCGCCGGGGCCGATGTCCTCCTCCAGGGCGGCGGCCACGATCCTGCGCACCTGAGCGGGGTCGGGGATCATTTGGTTGACACTACCTCGTTGTGGTCGCCGAGTATGGCCACGCGCGGTTTCAGCACTGCGGCCTCGGCGTCGTCCGCCAGGCAGTAGGAGATGATGTGGACCACGTCTCCCACCATGGCACTGCGGGCCGCGGGTCCGTTGAGGCAGATCACGCCGCTTTTGGCCTCACCCTCGATCACATACGTCTCGATGCGGGAGCCGTTGTGCATGTTCACGACCTGCACGCGCTCCCCCTCCAGCAGGTCGGCGGCCTCCATCAGGTCCCGATCGATGGTGATGCTTCCCTCGTAGTACAGCTCGGCGGCGGTGATGTGCGCGCCGTGCAATTTGGACTTCATCATATTGCGGAGCACTCAGGACACCTCGACTCCCACATTGTCGATCAGCCGAACGTTGCCGAAGAAGCCGGCCAGGGCCAGAACCATGGGCGGCCCGCCCCGGGTGGCGGGCTGCAGCGTCTCCGGGTCCACGGCCGAGACGTACTGGGGCTCAAACCCCGGCACGGCGGCCAGGTGCCGCGCGACCGTGGCCTCGGCGGTAGGGCCGTCGGCGCCGGAGCGCACCGCCTCGGCCCCCGCCTGCAGCGCCTGGTACAGCCCGGGGGCCGCCTCACGCTGCTGTGGTGTGAGCAACTGGTTCCGCGAGCTCATGGCAAGCCCGTCGGCCTCCCGCACCGTCGGAACTCCGGTGATGACAATGGGCATGTTCAGGTCCGCCACCATCCGGCGGATCACCTGGACCTGCTGATAGTCCTTCTCGCCAAAGTACGCCCGGTCGGGCTGGATGATGCAAAAAAGCTTGCTGCACACCGTGGTCACGCCATCGAAGTGGCCGGTGCGATAGGCCCCGCACAGCGTGTCGGTGAGCCCTGAAACTTGCACCGAGCTGGCGAAGCCCGCGGGGTACATCTCCTCGGCCGGAGGAGCGAAGACCAGGTCGACGCCCTGCTCCTGTGCCAGGAGGGCGTCGCGGTCGAATTCGCGGGGGTAGGTCTCGAAGTCACTGGAGGCGTTGAACTGGATCGGGTTCACGAACAGGCTGACGACCACGAGATCCTCATCGGCGCGGGCGCGGCGCATCAAGGTCAGGTGCCCCTCATGGAAGGCACCCATCGTCGGCACCAGGCCAATGGTACGCTCCGACAGACGGTGACTACGCAGGTAGGCACGAACCTCAGGGATTGTGCGGGCTATTCTCATGGCGAACCACCGGAAGATGGGCGGCAAGTGGCCTCTCGAAGAGGCCGCATGTCGCTACGGACGGTCCACCCGCATGGGGCCGAACCGGCACCAGAATCCCATTGTAGCACAAACCTCCGGCCGTGTTCAGTGCTTTGGTGCCTCACCTTCTCCCGCCAGGCGGCTTCCCACCTGCCGGCCCAGCAGGGCTCCCAGGGTGATGGCATTGCCCCCCAGCCACCAGAAGATCGGCGCGGCACCGTGGGTCAGCCCGACTAGGAGCAGAACGCCGCACACCGTGGACCACATGACCAGCCACGTGCGCAGGGTCTGCAGACCCACAAGCCTCACCGCCAGATGCGCCAGGGCCAAAGCCGGCCACAGCAGCGCGGCCAGGGCCAGGGCGAGCGGCCATGCTCCGCGCCACGCCAGGGCGTCCCGAGCCTCGTCACCCGGCGAGGGCGCTCGTTCCGCCACGGTCCATCCCGCCAGAATGAAGCAGGCGGCCCCCACGCTCCAGCCCAGAGTTGAGACCGGTGTGCCCAGCCACGGGCTCCGCGGCCCAACACCGCCCAGGGCGGCGGCCAGGCACCCGCCCGCGCAGAGGGCACCCGAAAACAGCCACACCCAACTCGAGCCGCCACGGGACTCGCCCGCACCTTCTGCGGAAGCCGCGCGGTCACGAGGCCGGGTGGCCACGGCCGCCGGACGGAACGGCGCCGAGCCGATTCGCTCGAGAAGCTCCGCCTCCGCCAGCTCGTCTGTGGCCTCCTCGTGCAAACCGAGACCCTCATAGACCGCCGCCAGGAGGCGGTGGGCCACCGCGCTGTCGGGGTCGGCGAGCAGGGCCTCGGCACACAGCACCTGCGCCTCCACATACCGCCCCCTTCGCACCAGCCTCTCCGCCTCCTGCAGAAGGTGGCCAAGTGCGCCGCTCCACGGAGCGGCATCCTCCACCGCGCGCCGCAGTTCCGGGTCCAGCGCCGGGTGCTCCGTCTCCGGGCTTTGTGCCGCCGGAGCCTGCCGCATCGCGGCACGATATGCCGCTCCCAGCGCCACGGCGTACTCGTGGGCGGAGGCGGGATCAGAAGCGACGTCGGGGTGGTGGGCGCGGAGAAGCTCGCGGTAGCGCCGCCGAATCTGGGGCCGCGAGGCACCGGGCCGCAGGCCCAGCAACTCATAGGGATCGGGGTGTGTGTCCATGGGGAGGGTCCCCGGAGGCGCGTGTCGCAAAGCACGCTCACGATATGTCGCCGGCCCTGCACGTCGCCCCGTCGGCCGTGGCTCGTCCCCGGCGACCGCGGTGCCCGGAGCGGCCTTCTGCGTCGGTCTCTGTTCCGCGAGTTGCTCCGCCTCAAACCGACGAGCACGGCGCGGGGGTTCGCCTCGGATCGGCGCCATGGACAGGCGGCGAGCCCGGAGCGGGACCGCCCAGTCGGACTGGTACCGCGCCGGCGCAGGGCGCCGAGCCGTGCCTCCCCCCGCCTGCGGGGGGATCGAGGGGGGTCTTCGTCGTACGGGTGTTGGGCCAACGACCGGGACCGCACCCCGGCACCAGCCGCAGGCGGGGAAGGAGCACGGCGCCGGCGAACGGCAGAGACGAGCCCGAAGACTCGCTTGACACCTCAAGAAGCGCACCCATACAGGCGTCTAGTTACTGTTGATCAGCTCCGAATACTGCCCCACGTAGAACTTGATCACCATCAGGGCAACCACGATGCCCATGATGACCACCGTCACCGGGACGATGGTCACGGAGAGCTTCTTGATTCGGCTCTGGGTCTCGCCCTCGTAGTATTCGGCGGCCTTGTGCATCATCTCGTCCACACTGCCCGTCTGCTCCCCGGTCTGCAGCAGCCTGACCAGCAGCTCATTGGCCAGCCGGGTCTGCATGAGCACCTCGCTGAGCCGGCCTCCCTGCTCGACCCGGGGCACCGCGGCGGCCACCATCTCGCTGAGGTGACTATTGCCCATGGTGCCGGCCGCCAGGCGGATGGTGCGCTGGAACTGCACGCCGGCGTCGAATAGGACCGCGAAAGCCCGGGCGAACTTGGCCAGGGCCAGACCCCGTATCACGCCGCCCAGCAGCGGCACTCGCAGCTTGAGCGCGTCGATGGTTCGTCTCCCGGTGGCCGAAGACGAAATCCGGCGGTACACGGCATAGAGCAGCAAGGCGGGGATGCCGATGACCAGCGAATAGAAGATAAGCCCCTGGGCCGCGACCTTGAGCCCCTCCTCCGAGCCCTGGGTGATGAAGGCAATGATACTCTGAGCGGCAAGAGGGATGACGATGCAGGCGCCGATGAGTATCTTGGCGTAGAAGGTCTCCTGAGCGATCATCTGCCGCATCGCCAGCTCGCGCTCCAGGTACTCGGCCACATCGCGGAGCATCTCGTCCAGCTTACCGCTTTCCTCGCCGGCGGAGACGAGGGCCACCGTCAGCTCGGAGAAGGTGCCCGGGAAGCCATTCATGACGCTGGAGAAGCTGTCGCCGGAGCTGATGCGGCGCTGTGCGGTGCGCAGGAAGTACAGGCAGGCCTTGCTGGACGGGCGCTGCTGAAGGTCGGACAGCGCCTGAACCAGGGTGATGCCCGCGCTGATGAGCGTGGCCAGCTCCCGGAACACCACAGCCTGCTCGCGTAGTCCGATGTTGAGTGCCAAGTGGCCCTCCGTGCCGGCGACAACCCGGCGGCGATAGATGGCTGGTTCAGACCGAGCTCGCCCCGGTGTGCCGGTGGCTCTGCCTGCAGCACTACCGGAGGTGCCGCCCAAGAGCCGCGCCTGCCGTCAATATGTCATTTTGAGCGTCAATCTCGCGCAGCGAGATAGCGAAGAATCTCGCTACATCCCGGGAGATCCTTCGAGCTGCTCTTGCCGGGAGCCGACGCTCTCAGAATGACATTCCCGGCGAAGGCGGGGGTCTCCGCCGCGTTTTCAGATGCCTACACGACGCGGGCGCACTGCTTGACGTTTGAAGCAAGTTCTGCGCCGCCGCCCTGCCGTTCGCAGGCGTCCCGCAGGGCGTGATGGCCGCCTGGCCGTGGCACACCGGCCCGAGCCAGACCTCCGCTGCGTGCTTGTCGGTCTGAGGCGGAGCTCCGCTAGAAAACATACACCGGCGTGCCGACCGACACCATCCCATACAGGGCCCTGGCGTCCGCTCGGTGCTGGCGGATGCAGCCGTGGGAGGCCGGGCGACCCAGGCGGGAATACAGATTCGGCGAGGTGGCGTGGATCCCGTGACTGCCCGAGGAGGTGATCCCCAGCCAGTACAGCATGTGCACGCGGTACATGTTGCTGAAGGCGTCCGGCGACTTGCGGAACACCTTTCCCATCGCCCCCCGGCGGCGGCTGTGCGAGCCCGGCCGCATGGTGGGCGTCGTGTAGCCCGCGGCCGCCGTGGATACCACATGCAGCCGCTTCAGGGTGCCGTCCTTGAAGTAGTACAGCCGCTGCACGCGCTTGCTCACGGCGATGCAGGTGTCGGGCAGATTGCTGAACTCTCGGGGGAGCAGGGCGATCCTGCGCTCCACATAGCACAGCTTCTGCCCGTTACTGTCGAAACCGGCGAGAGCCAGGTTGAAAAGGGAGCTGTCCACCCAGGGCACCTTCCAGGTGACCTCACCGCTATTGGGCATGAGGCCGTCGTTCACCACGCCCCCGAAGTCGCCACGCGACTTGCCGCCCAGACGGGTGCGCTCGCCGTAGTAGTAGAGCTTCACCTTTGCGATCGGTCCGGTGCTGACCCAACGTATGGTCACCGTCTGGCCGTCGTACCAGACGGCACCCGCCGCAGGTGCCAGATAGCTGATGGAGGGCTTCTCCGTGTGGTGCAAGGTTGTTGGCGGCACCACCGCCGGCACGGTTGGAGGGGGCGTCACGACTGCGGACGGCTCGACCTGTGTGGCCGGGGCGTCGGGTGGGACCATGTCCAGCACGTGGGGCGGAACGGTGTTGTCCCGGGCCGTGGAAGTGTTGGCCGCACAGGCAAGGTGCGCCGGTGCCAGGGCCGCGATGGAAAGACAGATCGACAGAAGCGCTGTGGCAACAGGACGAGGCGAAGTAGGCATTCCGACCTTGTGGACCTCCCTGGGTTGTGCGGGGGCAGCGGCGCCAGACCGAGCCATCCGTCGAGAGCAACTTTTCGCCGTCTGAGGCCCCAAACCCTTCATCTTGAGGTGAGCCCTTGCCCGACAGGTCATGGCGGGCATCGGTGCCCCTTGCACTGCAATTGCCCTGCCGTCCCGTCTTGCCGGAAGGGCATCGGGCTCCCGGCACGGAAATCCCGGTTGCCGTGCGTCGTTGTGCCACGAGCCCTGCACCGCATCGCCGCCCTTCGTCCGTCAAGGAGACCCTCATGACACGCGCCGAAGCCAAGAGCAGACTGGGTCAGGACAAGGCCCTCATCGGTACCATGTTCCTGGAGGTACAAAGCCCCGGCACCGCCCGGATGCTCAAGCAGGCCGGCTATGACTTCGTGATCTTCGACACCGAGCACTCCTGGTACGGTGTGGAGACCATCGCCGCCTTTACCCGCACCTGTCGGGATATCGACCTCCTGTGCATTGTCCGGGCCCCGGCCTTCGACGGTCAATGGCCGGCCAGATACCTCGACCTGGGCGCCGATGGCCTGGTGTGCCCCCACGTGGATACCGGACAGCAGGCCCGGGATATCATCCGCCAGGTGAAGTACCCCCCGGTGGGCGAGCGCGGCATGGCCAACGCCATCGCCCATGACGACTTCCTCGCCCGGCCGATGACAGACTTCACCACCGCCGCCAATGAGGACATTCTCATCGTGATGCAGATTGAGACCCGCAAGGGCCTGGATAACAGGGAGGAAATCCTCTCCACACCGGGCTGTGATGCGGTGTTCATCGGCCCCAATGATCTGTCTCTGAGCATGGGCTTCCCCGGACAGCTCGACCACCCCGAGGTGGTACGGGCCATGGACGACATCCTCGCCTGCGCCCGCAAGCACAACGTCGCCCCCGGTTTGCATGGTTTCACTGTGGAGGCGACGGCCAGGTGGCTCCAGCGCGGGGCCAGGTTCGTTTGCCACCGGTCGGATATCAGCCTCATCGTCGAGGGCAGCCGGAAGGACCTGGAGGAGCTGAGGCAAGAGCCGGCGGCGGGAGGTTAGTGCGTTGATGGGCATGGGAGCCGGGATCAGACCCTGTCGTCTATCCCCCGAGGCCTGCGGATGCCTGCGCTGCGCGGCACTGCTGCTGGCCGTCGGTTGGCTCTTGTGGCCGGTTGGTTCGGCGGCCCTCGGCGCCGAGCCGGCGCCGCCGCCGCTGGCCGCCTGCTGGCGTTTCGACGAACCCGGCGGCGCATACGCCATCGACTCGTCGGGGAACGGCCTGGACGCGGCGCTGGTCGGCGCCACACGCGCAAGCGGCGTGGGCGGAGGAGCGGTGGTGCTCGACGGCCAAGGCCAGGCCCTGGTCGCCGACGGCGTCGGCCCCTTGCCCGAGGGAGGCGCCGAGGCCTGGGTGCGTCTCGAAGCCCCGCCGGAGACGGGCCAGGCGGGTTTCCTGTGCTTCGGCAGCGACCTGGAGGGCAGAAACGATGCCGCCATCCTGGGCTACTGCGGCTCTCTGGCTCCGGGGAAGGTGGTCATGGGCTTTTGCCCGCTGACCTGGGTCGGCGCGGCGGCGGAGGCAAAGCTCCCTGTGGGTGAATGGGTCCATCTCGCCGCGGCCTGGGACAAAGAGGCTGTGGCGCTGTACATCGCCGGCGAGAAGGTCGCCACGGACACCACTCACAGGCTGGGGCTGGGGCCCCATCAGAAGGTACTCATGGGTGCCGGGTCGTGGGGCGGCTATCTCCGGTGCGCCCTGGACGAGGTGCGCATCTACGCCGGCCGCCCCGCGGACGAGCTGTTTCTCTCCCATGCCACGGACGTCTCGTATGCCACCGATCCCGTAGTGACCGGTCCCTCGGAGGCGGACCCGAGGCCCGTCGTCGACGCGGCCGAGTATTTCAGCGAAAGGTCGCCCACCTGCGGTCTGCAGGAGGCCGTGGACGCCCTGCCTCGCCGCGGGGGCCTGGTGGTGATCCCACCCGGCAGCTACCTGCTGCAACGCTCCGTAGTGCTGCGCAACCGGGTCACGATGCGCGGTTCAGGGGCCGCCACGGTCCTGCGCAAGGCACCGGAGGTCTGCAGACCTCTGGCGGCCGACGCCGCCGAGGGAGCCACGGAGGTTAGGGTACAGGACCCCGCGGGGTTTTGTGTCGGCACCGAGGTGGCGATCATGGATGACCGGATGCGGGGCTGGTACGTGACCCACGCCATCGTCGAGGGCATCGAGGGCGCAAGCCTCCGGCTCAGTCGCCCGCTGAGCAGGGAGTGCCTGGTGAGTCGGGGGGCGGTGGCCATCAACCTGTTTCCCGCCCTGAGCGCCACCGGGCTGGAGGGCATCACCATCGAGGGCCTTACCATCGACGGCAATCTGCCCCGCCGGCCTACGGAATCATGCGGCGACTTCACCTGCGCGGCGGTGCATCTTCACTCGTGCACCCGCCCGCGGGTGGAGAACGTGACGGTTCTCGGCTGGCCCAGCGACGGCATCGGTGTCCAGGGCGGCAGCGGGGCCATCGTCCGAGGTTGTAGCGTGGACAATTGCGTCGGGCACGGCTATCATCCGGGCACCGGTCTGCGCGGTGGGGCGTTCACCGCCAATACCGGCCGGGGCAATCGCTGGGACGGGCTTTACTTCTGCGCGGATGTGAGGTACACACAGGTCTCGGGCTGTGTCTTTTCCGACAACGGCCACAGCGGCATCGGCGGCCTGGGCAACGGCGGGGACCGCTGGAATGTGTGCAGCGGCAATACCTGCAGCGGCAATGGCTATGCCGGGATTCAGATGAACTCCGGCCGGGACAACACGGTGACGGGCAACGTCTGTGTGGGCAACTCCCGCTCGGCTCCGGGGGAGTGGGCGGGCATCACCCTCCAGGACTGCACGGACTGCCTGGTTCAGGCAAACCGCTGTGGTGACGACGGGGAGACGCCCACCCAATGGGTGGGGGTCTCCGAGCGGGGCGCCTCGGAGGCAAACCTCATCAGCGGCAACCACCTGGGAGGCTCCCGGACGGCCGTGGAGACCGTCGGGCCCGACACCCGGACGGTCGACAACTATCCATAGGCGGAGGTTCGCGCCCGCGCGAACTTCCGCAATCCGCACGATCACGAGGGATTAGCAGATGAGCACACGCATCCTGATAACCGCAGCCATCTACGACGACGACAAGGCCCGGCGGCCGCTTCTGAACGCCGGCTACGAGCTGGTGGACGCTCCACCCAACGCACCCTTCGACGAGGCCACCGTCATCGAACTGCTCCAGGGCTTCGACGCCGTCATCGCCGATTCGGACGCCTATACGCAGCGCACCTTCGCCTCCTGCCCGCAACTCAGGCTGGTCTCCCGCTGGGGCGTAGGGGTGGATTCCATCGACATACCCGCGGCCACGCGGCACAAGGTGATGGTGACCAACACACCGGGTATCATCCGGGACTCCGTGGCCGACTTAGCCTTCACGTTCATCCTGTCTTTGGCGCGCAAGCTCCGGGAGGGCGATGCCATGATGCGCTCCGGGGGCTGGGGGAAGCTGATCGGCGCCAATGTGGGGGGAGCGACCATCGGTATCATCGGGCTGGGCGACATCGGCACCTGCGCCGCCCGGCGTGCCCACGGCTTCGGCATGACCATCCTCGCCTACGACCCCTATCCGCGCCGAGAGCTCGAGGACGAGCTGGGCGTGCGGTTTGTCGACCTGGACACCCTGCTTGCAGACAGCGATTTCGTCACCCTCCACTGCAATGCCACCGCGGAGAACCGCAACCTGATCGGGCAACGGGAACTGGGGCTGATGAAGCCCACGGCCTTCTTGGTCAACTGCGCCCGGGGGTCGCTGGTGGACGAGGCCGCGCTGGTCGCGGCACTTGATGACGGCACCATCGCGGGCGCGGGTCTGGACGTCTACGCGCAGGAACCCCCCGCGGCGGATAACCCGCTGTTCTCCCTGGACAACATCCTGCTCATGCCCCACACCGCCACCACCGACCGGAGAACGATCTCCCGCGTCAGCGCCAGAGTGACGGAGAACACTCTGGACGCGTTGCAGGGGAGAAGGCCCCAGAACATCCTGAACCCGGAGGTGATGGGGTAAGGGGAGTTCGGGAGGAACGTCGCACCACAGAAGCACAGAGAGTCGAAGAACGGCTGAACGGCTCGCGTTAAGGCAGGGGTGCTGCCTTCTGCCCGGGCGATGCCGGTGAGCCGGCGGTCTGCCCGGGGATCGGAGAAGATGCCAGGGATGCTGAACATCGGCCGGTTGTTCCGTATGACCGCGGCCCGGCGGGAGGCGATGTACGAGGAGATCGTCGCGCTCTCGCGCCCGACCACCGGGTTCTACATTCTGGTGGTGGTGTCCTCGACCATCGCCGCCTACGGTCTCCTGGCCAACAGCACGGCGGTGGTTATCGGTGCGATGCTGGTGGCCCCCCTGATGGGTCCGATCTTCGGGATCGCGTTGGGGCTTGTGGTGGGCGACCGGCGTCTTTTGGGCCGCGCGGCCGCCGCGGAGACGCTGGGGGTGCTGCTGGCTGTAGCCGTCGGCTGGCTGGCGGGCATTTCCCCTCTGCGGCTGGACCCCGGGGCGGAGATCCTGGCCCGTACCCAGCCCAATCTATATGACCTGATCATCGCGCTGGCGGCGGGCCTCGCCGGTGCCTACGCCATCAGTGACAAGGACGTGAGCCCGGCTCTACCGGGAGTAGCGATCTCCGTTGCCCTGGTGCCGCCTCTGGTGACCTGCGGCATCTGCCTGGCCCTGCGGCAACCGGCCGAGGCGACGGGCGCCATGCTGCTTTTCATCGCGAACCTGCTGGCCATCCAGATCGCCTCCGCCACGGTGTTCGCAGTGGCCGGAGCCGCCCGGCCGGGCAGCCGCAAGCGGCTGGGGCTGTGGGAGTTTCTGGGACGCTTCGGCCTCAGCCTCGTGGCGCTGGCCCTGGTTGCCGTCTTCATGACCCATACGCTGGTGGGCCTCGTGCGCGAGCGCCGCCTCTCCCAGGCCATCGAGCACTGTCTGCGCGAGGAATGCCGGGCGGTGGTAGGCGCCGAGCTGATGGACGTGCGCTACCAGGATACCGAGACGGGGCTCGAGGTGATCGCCACGATGCTCACTCCCTCGGCGTTCGAGGCCCCACAGGTCGATCGGCTCCGCCAGGGCCTGGAGCGCGTCGTCGGCCGCCCAGCCCACCTGATCGTCCGCTCACTGCCCTCCCGCGACTTCGATCACACCGGCCCGGTCTACCTTCCCCCCGGCGCTCTTCAGCGACAGGCCGAGGACCTCGAAGCTCAGGAACGGATCCGTAGGGAGGCCGAGCTACACGCGCGGACCAGCGCCACTATTGCCAAGAGCCTCGCCGACATCTCGGGCGCCTCGCTCGATGAGCTACATCGTGAGGAACTGGAGGGTGGGCCCCTCGTCACCGCTGTGGTTCGCACACCGGCCGCCATAGGACCGGAGAAGGTGGCTCGGCTACAGGAGGCCATCCACCACGCCACCGAAGGCCGCGAGCGCCTGATCGTTCGATCGGTCCTCACCCGGGACGCCGACGCGGAGGGCTTTATCTACGAACCGGACAAGCCCGAGCCTCCCGAGGTTTCCCCCACAGAGCCGGCACTCAAGGAGCGGCTGACCGAGGCGCTCCGCAATCAACTGCGGCGACGGCTGCCGGGAGCGCGACTGCTGGAGATGCGTCTCGTGGACCGCGCCGACCAGAAGATACTCCTCGCCTCGGTTCGCGCCCCCAGCACTCCTCAGGCCGCGGACGTGGCGGCCATCGAGGCCGACTTTCGTCGGCACATCGACCCGCGGGTCAGGCTGGTGGTCCGCTCCCAGATCGGCGCGGACACATACTCCGGCGGCTACCTGGAGAGCTTCGACCCCGAGCAGGGCGACGCAGTGCCGCCGGTGGCGCCGAGTGGTCCGCCGGAGGCTCAGGGGGAATCCGGGGGCAGTGAATGAGGGGGGGCGCCCTGTGCGTGCACGGGGCGCGGTCTGTCTTGCGGGGCCTAGCCGTCGGTGCCGGACCTCTGCGGGGCCAGCGGGCGGGCGAGGTCGGCCACCAGCGCGGGGCCGAGCATGGTGCGCAGCATCTCCAGAGCCCGGGCGTGCGTCTCCAAGACCAGGGCCTCGCTGATGCCCAGGGTCTGCGCGATCTTGCGCGGCGGCAGCTCATCCTGGTACCAGAGGCCAATCAAGCACTTCTCGCGCTCGGGCAGGCGGCCGGCGGCCCCTATCAGGGCTTCGCGGGGATCCGTGCATGTCGGCGCCTCGGGCAGCACCTGCATTACTTCGTCTGGGATGTGCTCCCTGCACTCCGCGATGCGCTGCGCCACCCACTCCGGCCCGTGGTGCATGTCCAGGATGTCCACGACCATCTCGATGTCCGCCAACAGCGGGCGCCCCCACTCCGTATCGATCAGGGTCAGCAGGACGAACGGGTTCAGACGCGAGATCTCCAGACCACGCATGGCCACGGGAAGGTACCGAGCCGGCGCGATTCGCGCTTGTGCAAGCCAGAAGTCCAGCCCCTCCCGCACATCCAGCTTCACCAGCGTCTGGAGCATACGGCCGTGGACGTCGCCGGGGATCGGGGCGGAGAGGTCCGCGAAGGCGCCAGAGCGCACCATGCGCCTCACCGTTCCAGCCACATCCGACCCACAGATCTCGCCGGCCACGAAGATGAGCCGGTCGCCCGGCATGCCCTGCCAGGCCTGCGTGTCACCGTCGGCCATGTGGATGACGTACTCGGCCACGGTGTCCCGGAGCACCTTGCGCACACCCTCGGGCGCGTCCTTATAGGCCGCGATCAGGACGCGGTGCGGAGTGTCGTTGACCCATGGCGGGAGGTCGAGGTCCTGCTCGTGGAGCAGATCATGGACCCACTGTGACAGGACGTCGCCGGTCACAGAGGCAAGCCACTGGGGATTGACGCTCCGGTCCGGCAGGAGCTTGCGCACCGTGCTCATCGCCCGTCCTCCACATCTGAGGGTGTGTCGCTGAACTTCGAGATGACCATGCCAAGATACCCGCGCCCCAGGCCAAGGCACGCACACAGCAAGTGCTCACTGGCCGGCAGGAACTCCAGTGGGTCCGCGGAGTGGTCATCTGCGTGCAACTCCTCGCGCTGGAGCCTCTCGTCGTCCGTATCCACGAGCGATGAGACCCAGGCCACAGCCTCGCTCGAACTGTGCAGGCCCGGCCTGCAGGCCAGGAGCCAGTCGGTGAAGTCCTCCAGTGTGACGCAGTGGGCGTACATGCAAGCCGGGCCGAGAGCCTCGGCCACCACGGAGAATGCGTTGCTGTCCGTTCGCCCCCAGTCAACCACGGCCCGCCACAGCGCGACAGGGTCCCCGTCTGCGTCCTGGAGGCGAGCCGATAGGTCCGCCCACACTGTGGCCGGTGGCGTCGCGTCGGACCATAGGTAATTCACCATCGCCCGGTGCGGACCCGGTGGAGCCCCATCGGCTTGTGATCCGCGGCTTGCCAGCATCAGCAACCCTTCCGTCACGATGCGCCGCAGGTCGGGCTTGTCGGACAAGTACTGAACCAGTTGCATGACAAGCATGCTCTCCGCTTGATTTCTTCCTGCGATATGACGGTCACATTCCTCCTCTCGCCGCGTTCCACCTCCTTTCTCACAGATCAGAACCGCCGAGGCACATCCCTGAGCAGGCCTCCTCCCCCCTCGTGCCGAATCCAGCTACAGCCGGTTCATCCGCGACATCAGGAGGCCCACCGCCATGCGACTTGCCCGCTGTCACCTCGTGCTGGCTCTGTCCGCGACTGCCGTCGCGTCCTGCAGCGCGGCGCCCGGCGTGTTTCTCAGACTCACCGCCAACGGCAGTGAGGTTCCCGGCGATAGCTCTGTGGTGAGCCTCGGCCGGGCCGACACTATCGAGTGTCTGTCCTTCGACATGAGCCTGATCCAGCCGCGAGGGCCGGGCGGCCAGGCCACCGGACGGCACAGCTATCTGCCCATCATCATCACCAAGAAACTCGACCGCGCCTCGGTCCTGCTGCTCAAGGCGCTCACGAACAACGAGCTGTGTGAGTGCGAGTTCCTCTTCTTTGCCCCCGGACCGGGCGGAGCCGAGAGGCACGTGTATACCGTCGAGATCGACGACGTCCGCCTCAGCTCGGTGCGGCAGTTCGTGGACCCTCTAAAGAGCGAACCCGGCGGCCTACCGGCGCTGCGGGAGGAGGTGGGCTTCGTGTTCGAGGGCATCACGTGGACCTGGCAGGACGGAGGCATCTTGCACTCGGACGGGGAGGTGCAGACCACCGCGCTGCCCGCCCCCCCGGGCGCCGGGTCGCAGGCGGAACAGCCGGGCGTGACCCGGACTGTGCCGACACTGCGCCTACCCGACGCCCGACGGATCGGGCCTCAGCAGTAGCCGCCGGGCAGAGCCGACGAGCGGCTAGTCTCCGCCGGCCGGCCTCAGCGCAATCGCATCGAACCACAGGGCGTAGTGATGGTCCGGAGTGTCGCGGGGACCGCTGAGCCTCAGCCGGAAGATGTGCTCGCCGGCATCGAGCCGCACCCGGCCCAGGATGCTGATGCCCTCCGGGGAGCCCGGCAGGTCCGTGGCCACCGGGAGCGCCCGGTCGGCGGCGTGCTCCTCCTGACCATCGAGGCTCCAGGCGAAGGGCGAGATCGACCTGGGCGGGTCCAGCCGCGTCAGGGAGTTGCCGGAGAAGAGCACCTCGTACTCCCCGGTCTGCGGGACGGTCAGCTTCACCTCGGCCCAGTAGCCCTCGGGTCCGGGGTCGGCGTCCGTCCAGATTTCCAGGATCCTGTCGCCTGAGAAGCCGGACTTGGCATTGCGGCCCCAGCCGGGACTACAGTCACCTCCCTCGGCTTCCGCCACCAGGGCGCCGCCCACCGGAGCTACGATCTCCACAACGCTCAGGCTGCGGGCACCGTTGACGAACAGAGGGCTGCTTGCCACCTCGAAGGCTCCGCGGCCATCGGTCAGGGAAAGCTCCCGCGAGCGGCCGTAGCGGTCGGTGACGGTAACCGGCCGGCCTTCCTCCAGCGGCTCGGCGGCCACGAGCAGAGTGGGCGCGGTGGCGCCAAACAGCGTACCCAGCGGGTGGCCCGAGATGGCCAGGAGGCGCTCTTGATCTCTCTGGAAGAAGTAACCCGTCAAGCCGGGGGCGACCCGCGCCGTCTCCACGTGTCTCGCCGTGCCGATGCAGTGGGCCCCCACCGAGTACCAGATCGCCGGCGGCCGGGCGGTGAAGTCCGGATTCACCAGGAGCCGAAAGGCCTCGTAGCCGGTATTGATGTGCATGAACTTGAAGCTCCGCACGATGCCACCGGCCAGATTCTCCAGCGGCACCTCGCTGCGCTCCTCGCTATTCCAGACGGGGATATCGAGGTTGTGTTTGGCCAGCAGCTCGTGCCAGCGGGTAATGTCCTGCGGCGTTTCGTCGGTGTAATGGACGCTGAGGATGTCGATGTACTTCCCCATCCCGAGCCCAAGCATGCGATCGGCGTAGTCGTGGCCGTGGACAAAGCCGCAGCCCAGGATCTTGGCCTCGGGGTTGCCCCGGCGGAGGGCCTCCGAGGTGTGTTGCACCAGCTCCAGCAGCTCCTCCTGCGTCCCGGCCCAGTAGCCGCCGACCAGGTTCACCTCATTCCAGATCTCCCAGTAGTCGATCTCGTCCGCGAAGTCGCGGGCCAGATTCTCCATCAGGCTGTCCCATTCCGCGTAGTCCCGTGGCTTGACGCGTGACTGCATCTCCCCGGCGTCGCCCCGGTCCGCGGTCTTGTCGCCGGCCCTGGAGGACAGGACGCCGGGACACTGGGCGATCTCGCCCATGATGCTGATGCCCTGCGCCCGCAGGGCCCCGGCATAGTCCTTCCAGCGGCCATCGAGGTAGTCCGCCGTGACATAGGGCCTGCCGTCGCGCTGCTCGATGGTGACCTTGCCGAAGCTGTGGGCCCAGAAGTTCAACCGGCTCCACGAGGCGCCCAGGAGGCGGTGGCTCAGGGCGGCCGCCTCGGCATCCGAGAGGCCTTCGGTCTTCACCCAGCGCGGGGGAGTGAAGAAGATGCCCCAGGGGGACTGAGGGTCGGGCTCCGGAGGGGTGAAGACCACCGCGACGGTGGTCTCGCAGGAGGCCGTGGCCTCGCCACAGCCCGCCGTGAGCGAGAGCCGGTACAAGCCACGTCCGGGAAGCTCCAGCGGGAGAGCGGCCTCGCCCTTGCCCTCGCGGACAGGCACGGCAAGGGTGCCCCGTCGCTCCCACGGCCCCTCCGTCTCGCGCACGATGAAGGCGACCGTGGCGTCCCCGGCGGCGTTTTCCACAGCGACGCGAACGTCGGGCTTCTCGGTGTCGGTGAAGACGAGGCCCGGGCGCGGCGAGGTCGCGGCCACGGTCAGGGCCTCCTGGGCCGAGGCCGGCAGGAGACAGACCAGGATCAGGGCTACAGAGGTGGCGAGGGTGGCGGCGGTCATGGGGAAGGGCTCCTTTGGCGCAGCATTGACGCTGTAGGTTCGGCGCGCCACGGCGGGCACCTGCAGGTACCCACTACGCCCCTGGGGAATTGCGCATCTGTCTCACGTCGAGCCGCACCGTTCACTCATATCATGTCCGGAGGTGGCACGATGGAGCCGCGGATCGAGACGAAGGACGCGTTCTGGGTGTTGGGCGTTCCGGCTCGTGGAGAGCCCAAGCTGCTGGACTATCAGCAGATCTGGGGCACTCTGTTCATGAGCGTGCACGGGCAGCTCCAGGCGGTCAGCACGGATGGCCAATACTACGGCGTGTACTTCGACACCGAAGAGCCCGGTCAGGTGGACTTCATCGCCGGCATGGCCGTAGCGGCCGGCACGGAAGTCCCGGCAGGTCTGGAGGCCCGCGAGCTCCCGGCGGCTCGGTACGCGGTATTCGACGCCACGATGAGTACCATCGGCTCCGCCTGGGATGAGATCATGAGCCGGTGGCTGCCACAATCGCCCTACGAGTACGACGCGTCGAAGGTCTCCTTCGAGTTCTTCGCCTCCGACATGGGCGAGGGCCCGGACGCGCCGATGATGATCTACGTGCCGGTGACGGGCGGGTAGAGGGCGGGCGTGGAGCCCCGCCGGCACGGTGGCTCTCATCAGTATGTGCCGAAGGCCTGGAGAGTGCCCGGCCAACGGCTGGCGGGCACGGTGGCTCTCATCAGTATGTGCCGACGGCCTGGAGAGAGGAGCGCCTCGCATGCGTACCATGGGTCCTGCGGTCTGCCTGGCGATCGGCTTAGGAGTGTGTCTCGCTCAGGAGGCGAAGGTCACCGTGTCGGAGGTTCAGCCGCGTCTGCTGGGAACGCCGATCCAGACCGCCAACACCATCTCCTACAGGGTCGCTCCCGGCTACGGCCCCGAGGGCCATGACCTGCTCTGCCGGACGACCACCGCCGAGTCCGGGGGCCACTTCTCGGCCCTCGACCTCGCCACCGACGAGATCGTCACCCACCCCCTGAACCACCTGGAAGCCTATCCCATCACCCCGGCCTCGGATGGCATGATCTACGTGGGCTCCACCACCGGGGAGATCATGCGGTACGACCCGACGGGCGGCGCCTGGGGCCCGCTGGCGCAGGTTTTCACAGGCCGCGGCCTGTACCACGTGCGCTGCATGACCGAGGGCACAGACGGATGGCTCTACGTGGGAAGCTGCTACGGCGACCGGGCGCGGTGCAGGATGGCCGACGGTACGGTGGAGATGCTGCCGCCCGTTGGCGAGGCGGGAAGCTGGTATGTCAGCTCCTGTGCCACGCTCCCGGATGGACGTATCCTGTTTGGCCTGGGACACCGCTGCCGCATCATCTGCTATGATCCGGCGCAGGGCAAGGATGTGGGCCGGTGGGCGCCGGAGGACTGGAGGGGCGATGGGTTTGCTCTGAACCTGGTGGCCGGCAGCGAGATCATCTACGCCACACACTTCCCCAGCGGCCGCCGTGGCGCCTTCGACGCCGACACGGGCGAGCTCCTCGGTACGGCGCCCTGGCCCCCGATGGCATCCGGGAGCACCTGGTCCAAATGGTGGCACAGCTCGGGGTACGGCAGCGGGCTGGATTTCTACCTCGACCCGGAGACCGACGCCATCTTGGCCTGCGACGGCGAGCGGGTACACCGCTGGCATCCGAGGCGCGCCGAGCTGTGCGGTACTCTTGAGCCGGAGGACTTCCGGCCCGCCCCCGCGCTGGCCCTGGAGATGAAGTACTCCATCGAGACAGACGGCGAGTACGTCACCTGGGACCAAGCTCGCCTGAAGGCGCGAATCCGCCGCACCTACCCCGAGCCCGCCGTGGCCCGGGGCCTGTTCGGTCTCGGCCCGGGGCCCGACGGCTGCGTGTACGGCGGCGCGTACCAGTCCATGCACCTGTACCGCTACGACCCGATCGGCAGCGAGTTGCGCGACCTGGGCAACCATCACCCCGGCTGGAGCGGCGAGATCTACAGCCTGACCACCCGCCGGGGCGAGCTGATCACCTGCAGCTACACCAACGGCGCCGTGGTGGCCTACGATCCGCAGAAGGCCTGGGAGTGCAGCGTAACGGAGAAGATCAATCCCCGGTCGCTGGGGTTCTTCGGCCAGCGCGTCTACCGGCCGTTGGGCTGCTGCGTCGACGACGACGGGCGCGTGTGGGGCGTCGGACCCGCGGGCTGGGGCAGCACCGGCGGCGGGGTGGCGTTCGTGGACCCCGACACCGGCGAGACGGGCTCGACCGCGCTTCCCGAGGCGCCGTTCGCGGTGCTTCCCATCGGCCCGGGGAGAGTCTTGGTCTGTGGCGGGGTGATGCGCTGGTGGGACACCGCAGGCAATGCGGAGATTGCCTCCTGTCCCTGGCCGGCCGGCGCCGCCGGCGGCGCGGCGCTGTTGACCCGCGAGCCGGCACGCATCGTCTCTTGCGGCGGCCGGTCGCTGTCGATTATCGAGGTCGGTGAGCCGGGCAAGCCC
Source organism: uncultured Armatimonadia bacterium (assembly GCA_964423635.1). Taxonomy (GTDB): domain Bacteria; phylum Armatimonadota; class Zipacnadia; order Zipacnadales; family JABUFB01; genus CAYRFY01. The sequence goes on from CAYRFY010000020.1 coordinate 19,863, forward strand.
ACAGTGGAGAGCACCCTGACCGCCCCCGTGCAGTGTGACGACCTGCGCCCGTGGAAGGAGGGTCACTTCGTGGTCGGCGGCCCCGAGGGCTTCGCCACGGTGGACGCGGCTCAAGGCACCTGGCACTACTTCAGCAAGACGCCCCTGGGCTCGCGATACGTCTTCGCCGTAGTGGGTGATGCCGTCTACTACGGCAGCGGCTCGCAGCTCTACGTGCTTCACATCCCGCAGTGAAAGCCACCGGGCGCTGAGGCCATCCCCCGGTGCGGAAAGGGCTTGAACGCAATGAACCGCTGGGCACCCTCCAATCTGACGGCTCTGGCGCTGTGTCTGATGAGTCTGTCTTCCGCCGCCCTGGCCCTCGAGGCCTACGGCGTGGCGCCCATACACAAGATCGCGCCTCGGGATGAACCCGTTGAGACGTGGCAGGCCGGGAGCATCTCCCTGGAGTGTGCGGGCAATGAGTCCGAGGCCTTCCAGGTGGTCTTCCGCTCTGCCGAACCCATCGAGGGGCTCTCTGTTGAACTGACGGACCTGCAGGGCGAAGGCGGCCGGATCATCTCCGCCGACACCATGCGCCTTCACAAGGTGGAATGGGTGGATGTCAACGCACCAATGGAGGTGGACAAGCCGTCCGAGAACCCCAACATGCGGCCCGACCCTCTGCCTCCGGTCAAGTCCGGGGAAGACAGCTTCTCCATCGCACCGGGGGAGAACCTGATCTTCTGGATCGCGGTCTACGTGCCCGAAGGCCTGCCCGGCGGGGTGTGCCGCGGGCAGGTGCGGCTCAGGCAGGGTGGGGAGACGGTGGCGGCGCTGGACGTGGACCTGCGAGTGCGTGCCTTCTCCTTGCCCAGGCGTCCGACGCTGCAGAGCATGGTGGGACTGGCGAGCGGCAACATGTACAAGGCCCACGGCTGCAAGACGGACCAGGACAAGGAGCAGCTCGTGCGGCTGTACTTCGATGAGTACATCCGGGCGCGGCTGTCGCCCTTCCTCTATGCTCCGGGAACCATGGCTTTCAGCCCTCTGCCCAACGCCGCCATCGTCTGGGAGTTCACCAAGGGCCCCGACGGCAAGCCGGATGGGAACGCGACGGTGGACTTCAGCGGCTTCGACCGCGAAGCGGCGCGCTACTTCGACGAGCTTGACGCTTTCAGCGCCTTCAACTTCGCCCCCTATCTGTGGACGCGGCGCGAGAAGGACGGCAAGAGGGTCATGGTCCTGCGCTTTGCCGACTCCAAGGGCGCGGCGGTGGAGCGCCTGAACGAGGACGGATCGGTGAACCCGGTGTTCGACGAGCTGGTGGTGAGTGTGTTTCGGCAGATCGCGGCCCACCTGGCGGAGAAGGGCTGGCTGGAGCGGGCGATCTACTACGTCACCGACGAGCCGGGAGAGGACGACACGCCCGGGATCATGCACCTTTGTCAACTGGTGCGCCGGGCCGACCCTCGCCTCCGCACCTCGCTCACCTATGATCCGGCCAATCGACCCCGGCTGGCCGAGCTGGTGGATGAGGAGGGCAAGTCCCTTATCTCGGTCTGGATCCCCTATTGCAGTATGTACCGAGAGGACGTTGCCGCACAGCAGCGCGCCAAGGGCGCCGACTACTGGCTGTACGATGTGTCCTCCACCTGTCTGATCCCCCACAGCGGGGAGACGAACCGCGCCATCATGTGGTCGGTATGGCAGCGCGACGCCCACGGGTACCTGTACTATCTCAGCACCTACTGGGGTCGGGACGCCACCCCCTGGGAGCGCCCGAGCTTCATGCTGCCGGGCGTCACCTACCAGTACCGACTGGGCGATGGATACTTCTTCTACCCGCCCCTGCGCCGGGGCGAGCCCGAGCAGCCTATCCTCGACTACGTGGTCCCCACCATCCGCTGGGAGATGCTGCGCGAGGGCGCCGAGGACTACGAGTACCTGAGAATGCTACAGAGGCTGACGGAATTGGCCGGGGAGCGCGACCTGCCGGTGGCCGCCGAGGGCGAGGCGGCCTTGGAGACGGCGCGACGGTTCGCCGAAGCCAAGTCGATGTCCACCAGCAGCTACGGTATCCGAGATCTGATCTTCGAGGCCAAGGGCGGCTGGTCCTGTGGCCTGGAGGAAGGCTGGCTTTTGCACGGCGGCGGCAAGGCCGGCGATCTGCCGATCGTCGTGGAGACCAAGCTTCCCAACGGACGCTACGAGATCGTGCTGAGCGTCTATGACGATACGGACTACCGGGGAAAGCCCTTCTCGCGGTTCAAGGTGGACGGCCGATCGTACGCCACGGCGAACACCGGGCTCAAGGGGCCTGTCAATCTGCGGTGTGGGACGGTGGAGGTCCGCGACGGCAAGTGTGGTTTCACGCTGTCCTCGGTGGACGAGGACTATGGCGTGATCCTCTATCGTGTGGGGCTCCGTACCGTCGCCGAGGGCGGGGAAGGTGACCTTTACACCGTGAGATCACGGGTAGCGGCGGCCATCGAGCGCATTCAGGCGCTCCTGCAGGGGCAATGATCGCATCCGCTCTTTCCGTTGCCACCATCCCGTGATGCCTTTGCCTGTCCGTCCGCGAAAAGACACCGGCCCCGGTCTTCTGGACCGGGGCCGGTGTCCGCGTGCTACCGCTTTGCGTCGTCCGTCGACGGGTCGGTCGGAGGCGAGCGCCGAGCCTGGTGAGGCGGCCACCGTCGCTGTGCTGACGGTCCCTGGCGCAGACCCGCGATCTGGGCACTCTCGCGGAGGGTCGGTCTGCGTCCGGTGGGCCGGGTCCGCTTGCGCTCTCCGGCTGTGAGGCGGACCCTCGGAGCTCGCCTGCCTGAGATGAGTCTACCCGTGAGGCGCCGGCGCGAACGAAAGGGAAGGTAACAAAGGGCCGGAGGGCGGCGGGAAGCGCGGGCGAGACCCGTTCGCTTCGTGGCCCCCGAGTGTGGAGCAAACAGATGAACCTTTCACCCCTGCTCGGTCGTTCTTGCAAGAGAGAATCGGCTTGTGCTATTCTCCAGAGTGGAGGAAGGCTTCATGGAAGGCGGTAGCAATATGTTCGCGATGCCCCGCAAGGGCTTCACACTAATCGAGTTGCTGGTCGTCATTGCGATCATCTCGATTCTGGCGTCCATTCTCTTCCCGGTGTTCTCCCGGGCCCGTGCCAAGGGCCGGCAGACGGCCTGCCTCGCCAATGTGCAGCAGATTGGTCTCGCGATCAACATGTATGCCTCGGACTATGACGAGCAAGTGGTCTGGGGCGACATGGACTGGAACCCGGCCACAACGGATGACCAGTGGTACAATTGCATCTTCCCCTACACCCGCAACCGGCAGATCATGTTCTGCCCCGACCGCAAGGACAGTGGCCCGGGCTACGGGCTGAACTGGCGGGCCAGCGGGCAGTCGGTGGGTGGTTTCTGGGACCCGGCCTCCAAGATCCTCATCGCCGATGTGCCCCCGGAATGCGTACAGGGCGACGGGAAGGTCTCCACCAGCGGGCGCTGGTGGGCCAATGATCCCGGCAACGACCTGGGCGCCGGCGGCGGCTCCTACGGCCTGCCGGCCGACAATTCCTTCTCCGGCAATCGCCTGCCCCAGCGCCACAATGATGGGGTCATCGTGGGCTATGCCGACGGGCATGTGAAGTGGGCCAGAGAGGAATCGCTGGACAACCAGATCTACTGGGACCCGGCCACCTCAACGGAGTAGCGTTGTCCGGGTCCGCGCTCCATTGCGTCCGGGCCGTCGAGAGTACCTTGAGGCGGCCCGAGACGGGCCGCCTTTCTGCTTTGCCCGCCAAAGTGCGGCTCCGGCTTTGCGCCGGGGCAATACCGCCATCGGAGGCGTCTTGCCAATGATCAATCTCGCGTTGCGCTCCGTCATGGTCCTTGGCCTGCTCTGGGGCATCGTGTTCGCCATCGGCGCCGCCGCCCTGTACGCCGGCGGCATCGAGGGCGGCGCCGCCGTGGGCATCGGGATCGGCATCGCCCTGGGAGTTGGTCTGCTGCAGTACCTGCTCAGCCCCCTGATCATCCAGTGGATTCACAAGATCAACTGGGTCCCGGCGGAATCGGTGGACCCGGGCATCGCCCGGACGATCCGCGAGATCTGCCTGCAGCGGAATATGAAGGAGCCGCGGTTCGGCATCATCGAGGACGGCAATCCGAACGCCTTCACCTTCGGCTACCATCCGGGCAGTGCACGGCTGGTCGTCACCCGCGGATTGGTGGACATCTGCGACGACAGGGAGCGCCGCGCCGTGGTGCTCCATGAGATGGGCCACATCGTGCACTGGGACTTCGTGGTGATGACCGTCGCGGCCACGGTGCCGTTGATCCTGTACATGATCTATGTGTTCATCAGGCCCCGGCGTGATAACGCCGGTGGCGGCTACGTGGCCGCGATCGCCGTGGTGTCCTACATCTTCTACTGGATCAGTCAGTACATTGTGCTGTTCCTCAGCCGTGTGCGGGAGTACTACGCCGACCGCTATGCGGCGGAGCAAAGCGGGGACCCCAATGCACTGGCCGGCGCGCTGGTGAAGATCGGCTACGGCCTGGCCGCCGCACCGGACGCCGTGCCGGTGGAGGCCGAGGAGAAGGAGCATCAGGGAAGGCGGGAGGATCACCGGCAGCGGGCGGCGGAGATCGGCATGAAGGCCATGGGGATCTTCGACCCCAAGCTGGGGGCCGCCATGGCTCTGGCGGCCGCGGGCTCCACCCGAAAGGCCGCCGAGACCCCCACCGCGGAGGCCACGGGGCGGGCCATGCGCTGGGACCTGTGGAACCCCTGGGCGTTCGTGGCCGAGATCGGCTCCAGCCATCCTCTGCCGGGCAAGCGCATCGGGGCCCTGGCCAAGCTCAGCCAGAGGGTCGGCCAGACGCCGCTGTATGGCTCTCCCGGCAAGGCTCCGGAGTCGTACTGGGACGAGTTCTGGACCGATGTGTTCGTCAACTACCTGCCGCTGGTGGGCCTGCTGATTGGTATCGCCAGCGCCTTCGGCCTGGGGATCGTGGGCGCGGTGGATGCGGGGGAGTTCTCCGGCCTCCTGGCGCCGATAGGATGCATCGTGGGCGTCACGGCGCTGGGTGCCTTCCTGCGGGTGCTGTTCATGTACCCTAAGCGCCGCTTCGCCGAGCGCAAGGTGGAGGAGCTTGTGGGGCAAGTGAAGGTCTCGCATATCCGGTCGATCCCGGCCAAGCTGCGGGGGACGATCATCGGCCGAGGCATTCCGGGGCTTTACTGGAGCGAGGACCTCGTCCTGCAGGACGATAGCGGGTTCATCGTCATGGACTATCGTCAGCCGCTCCGGCTCCTGGAGGGGCTGTTTGGGCTGTTCCGCGCCGAGGAGTTCGTGGGCCGGCCGGTGACGGCCACCGGCTGGTACCGGCGCTTCCCCCGGCCGTATCTGGAGCTGTGGCAGGTGCGCCTGCCCGACGGCACGGTGAACACCTGCCACAACTGGGCGGTGGCCTACTACACAAGTCTCATCTTCACAGTGCTGGGTTTTGCGGCCTTCATCTTCGGGCTCATACTCCAGATGGGGGCGTAGAGTTCCGGCCGAGGAGACCGGCCCGCCCGCAGGCCGGCCGGTCTCCTCGGGCCTGCTCGCCCCGGCAGACAGGCCCCCCCTGCCGCCGCGCTCCCTCCCGGAGCGCGGCGGTAGGGGGGCTCGCCGCTTCAGGACAGCTTCCCCCACCGCTGCGGCCACTTGTCCTTGTACTCCTCGGCCAGCAGGCCCATTACCAGGATGTCGTGGGTGGCGCCCTCACGGTAGCCGGCGGCGCGCCGCCTGCCCTCGTGGACGAACCCGCACTTCTCGTAGCAGGCGATGCCCCGCGGGTTGTAGTCATAGACCTGCAGCTCGATGCGGTTGAGGTTCATCTCCGCGAAGCCGAAGCCGCACAGCGTCAGCACCGCGTCGGTTCCGTAGCCCCGGGCCCAGTAGCTCTTGTCGCCGATGACGATCCCCAGCTCCGCGCTGCGACAGAGATGGTCCACACGCATCAGACCGCAGTTGCCGATATGCTCGCCATCCAGGCTCTCGATGGCCAGCTCCACCACCTGAGCCGGGTCCCGTTCCTGCTGCAGCCACTTGAGCTCCGCCCCACGCGAGATGGGGAACCGCATGGTGGTGAACCGCGTCACTTCGCGGTCGTTCATCCACACATAGCAGCGCTCGAGGTCCTCGGGCTCCAGCGCTCTCAGCACGACCTTCTCGCCTCTGATCATCTTCTGTACCTCCGCTTTCCGGGCGTCGCCGGCCTGAGTTGGGCCGATCCGGTTTGTGCCAGTGTAGACTACCGGCGCGCGGAAGGTAAGTCGCCCACAGCAAACAGGGCTGTCTCCCTCGCGCAGTCCCCGTCGTCCCTGCTCCCGCCCTGCGGGACCGTCCCTGCCGTCCCTGCCGTCCCTGCCGTTGCTGTCACCTGTCACCTGTCACCTGTCACCTGTCACCTGTCACCTGTCACCTGTCA
>CAYRFY010000021.1:0-12796 GCA_964423635.1 uncultured Armatimonadia bacterium
GCGAAGCCCGCGTCGATGGCGGAGCGCGCCGCGTCCGCAAGAGGGGGGGCATCGGGAGAGCCGGTCCACAGCCGCGCGTCCAGGCCCAGGGTTTCCAGGCCCGCGGGGACGTCGGAGCAGCGAAGTGACTCGCTATCGGCGGGCAGGAAGCTCTCCGTCACCGGGAGCGAGAAGGCCATGCCACACAGGCCCATGATCGCGTCGTAGCCCACGACGCGTTCCCTGTGGGCGCAAAGAGCCATGAGGGCTCTGGCGAGGGTGCAGCTCCCGGCGGTGAACAGATCGGGGCGAGGCACGTCTGGGAGGAGGCGACTGTCGCCCAGGGGCGGTCGTGTGAGGTTGAGCCGTCGGGCCACGGATTCCTCCCGGCGCGGGGTGTCGCCCGCTCGGCGCCAACGTTGAGACGGCGCCCGTGGGGCGCTTGAGGCCTGCGCACCCCTATGATATCATGCCACTAATGGACCAGCAACTCTCCTACCCGGCAGTGGTATTCCTGCTGATCGCGGCGGTGGCGATCTGCGTCGGCACTGTGGTCCAGGTGCGGCAGTACCGCCGTGGCGATAACATCATCAGCCGCGGCCAGTTCATCGGGCGCCTGGTGATGTCCCTGCTGCTTCTGTCCATCATCGGGCTGATCTTCTTCGGTTCGGCCTACCGCTGGCCCGACGCGCTCACGGAGCTGATCTTCTGGTCCGGGCTGATGGTGCTGGGCTTCGTGGTGGTCTTCCTCGCGCTTCACGACTTTCGGCTCATCGACCGCGAGCGCCACGTGCGCCAGGCCGAGATCTACCGCTCGATCCAGAAGCTGCAGGACGACGCCAGGGAACGGGAAGACGAGTAGATGCCGGCGGAAAGACCCCAGATGGACGAGGAGTACATGCGGCGAGCCCTCGGGCTCGCCGCAAAGGGCCTGGGACGCACCGCACCGAACCCGGCCGTGGGGGCCGTGGTCGTCTCCGGCGGTGAGGTCGTTGGCGAGGGGTGGCACCGGAGGGCGGGGGAGGCCCACGCGGAGGTGGTCGCTCTAGAGGCGGCGGGGGAGAAAGCGCCCGGGGGCACGATCTACGTCACCCTGGAGCCCTGCTCTCACTTCGGCCGCACTCCGCCCTGCACCGACGCGATCGTAGCCGCCGGCCTCCGGCGGGTGGTCTACGCCTGCCGCGACTGCGACGACCGCTGCGCCGGCCGAGCCGACGCGATTCTCGCCCGGGCGGGACTCGAGGTGACGCCGGGGGTGCTGGAGCAGGAGGCTTTGGCCCTCAATGAGGCGTACATCAAGCACAAGCGCAGCGGCCTGCCCTTCGTCACATTGAAGATGGCCTGCAGCCTGGACGGCAAGACCGTCTCCGTGGCCGCCGACGAACGCTGGGTCACGGGCGAGGCCGCCCGCGAGCGCGTGCACCGGCTGAGGGACCACAATGATGCGGTGCTGGTCGGCATCGGCACGGTACTGGCCGACGATCCGCAACTCACTACACGCCTGCCCGACGGCTGCGGGAGAGACCCTCTGCGAGTGGTGGCCGATTCCGCGGCCCGGACGCCCCCCGAGGCGAAGGTCATCGGTGGCGCAAAGGACGCGCCGTGTCTCATCGCCGTGAGTCGGCGGGCCCCGGAGGCGCGGGTGGCCGCCTTGCGAGAGGCGGGGGCCGAGGTGGTGGTGCTGGGGGACCGCCGGGTGGACCTGGGGGCCCTCATGACCACACTGGGTAGCCGTGGGGTGATGGGACTATTGCTCGAGGGCGGCGGGTCTTTGGCGGCCGCGGCCCTGGAGGCGGGCATCGTCGACAAGATCGTGTTCTTCTACGCCCCCAGGCTGTTCGGCGGCAGGGCCACTCCCACCGCGGTGGACGGCGACTGCCTCCCCCACCCCCCTGTGGTGGACATTCGCCACATTGAGCGTGTTGGGCAGGACTTGATGGTTGAAGGGTATCTATGTTCACGGGACTAGTCGAGGAGATCGGGCGCATCCAGAGGGTCACGCCGGAGGCCACCGGGGTGCGGGTCATCGTGGAGGCGGCCAAGGTGCTGCAGGCCACCGCGGTGGGTGACAGCATCGCCGTCAACGGCTGTTGCCTCACCGTGGTGGAGTTGGGGCCCCACAGCTTCTCCGCGCACGCGGGGACGGAGACCCTGGCGCGGACGACGGTGGGCTCCTGGGGCCCCGGCAAGCGCGCAAATCTGGAACGCGCCCTCACCGCCACCTCACGCCTGGGTGGGCATTTCGTGCAGGGGCATGTGGACGGCGTCGGCGCCCTGCAGGCCGTGATGCCCGAGGGGGAGACCACTCGCCTTTGCTTCTCGTTGCCCGCCGAGCTATCACTCTTCGTGGTGGAGAAGGGCAGCATCGCCGTGGACGGCATCAGTCTCACGGTAACGGCCTGTCGCGACGAGGCCTTCGAGGTGGCCATCATCCCCCACACTCTGGGGCAGACAACGCTTGGAACGCTGAGGCCACAAGAGGCCGTTAACCTGGAGACGGACATCCTGGCCAAGTACGTCCACCGGATGCTGGGCGCCATGGGTCCGGGCAAGGCCACCATCACCGAGGAGTTCCTGCGCGAGCACGGGTTTTGCTAGCGCCCTGTCGCCCGGCGCCGGGGGAAGAGTGACCCAGCGGGTACCGACCTGGCTCTCGCGCTTTCCACCCCGTCCGGGCTCCGAAAGAGACACCCATGTCAGCACGCACCGTAAGTACCAGGCAGGCGATCCAGACCGTAGCGGCCGGCGAGTTCCTGATCGTGGTGGACGACGCCGGCGAGCAGAACACCGGTGACATGGTCATCGCCGCGCAGCACGTGGACGCCCGGAAGGCCAATCTGCTCATGCGCCACGCCCGGGGAACGATGTCCGTAGCCATGTCCCGGGAGCGCCTGGACGCTCTGTCCATCCCGCCGCTGCTCACGGACCGCGATCGGCCGGGGCCGATGTTTCATGTCAGCGTGGACGCGCGCAGCGGCGTGCTGAGCGGCGATTCGGCCGCCGACCGCGCCGCCACTATCCGGACCCTGGCCGAGCCGTCCGCCATCGCCTCGGACCTCGTCCGCCCCGGTCACGTCCAGACGATTCGGGCCATGGAGGGCGGCGTCCTGCGCCGAGTGGGGCATACCGAGGCGGCCGTGGACCTGGCGCGGCTGGCCGGACTGGAGCCTGTGGCGGTGACCGTCACCGTCCTCGACGAGGAGGGTCGGCCGGCGACCATGGCGACGCTCACCCAGGTGGCCGAGGACCTTGCCATCGGCATCGCATCCATCGCCGAGCTCATCGAGCATCGCAGGGCCACCGAGCGGCTGGTGGAGAAGCAGGCCGAGGCCACGCTGCCCACTCGGTTCGGCGTGTTCAGCATCGCCATCTACAGCTCGATCCTGGATGGGTCGGACTACATCGCCCTGTACCAGGGAGACCTCCGCGCCGCCGACGCTCCGCTGGTGCGGGTGCACTCAGGCTGCGTGACCGGCGACATTTTGGGGTCACTGAAGTGTGACTGCGGCCAGCAGCTCGCCCGGGCAATGGAGCTCATTGCCCACGAGGGCTGCGGCGTTGTGGTCTACATCCCGGGGCACGAGGGCCGAGGCATCGGGCTGGCCAACAAGATCAAAGCCTACCATCTCCAGGACGAAGGCTATGACACGGTGGACGCCAATGTGGCCCTGGGCTTCGCCCCCGACCTGCGGGACTACGGCGGCGGCGCTCAGGTCTTGACCGACCTGGGCATCCGGCGCATGCGCCTGATGACCAACAACCCCAAGAAGTACGTGGCATTGGAGGGCTTCGGCCTGGATATCGTGGAGCGGGTGCCTCTGGAGGTCTGTGCCACGGACTATAGCCGCAGGTACCTGGAGACCAAAAGAGACCGCATGGGGCACATACTCGCCGGCGAGTCGGGGGGCAAGGAGGAGGAGTAGGGCGGCGCGCCGGAACGACGCGCCCACGGCCAACGGCGCCGCTACCGCGCCTGATGAGGAACTACGGGAGTGACTGATATGCCAAGAGTGATCGAGGGCAAGCTGGATGCATCCGGACTGCGGTTCGGAATCGTGGTCTCACGGTTCAATGAGTTCATCACCGGCAAGCTGCTGGAGGGCGCGCTGGACGGCCTGCGCCGCCACAATGCCGACGATGATGACATCGAGGTAGCCTGGGTCCCCGGGTCTTTTGAGATTCCGCTGGCGGCCAAGAAGATGGCCGAGTGCGGGCGGTACGACGCGGTGATCTGCGTCGGAGCCGTGATCCGCGGGAGCACGACACACTTCGACTTCGTCGCCGGAGAGGCCGCCAAGGGCATCGCTCTGGCGGGGATGCAGACCGGTGTTCCGGTGATCTTCGGTGTCATCACCACGGAGACCATCGAGCAGGCCATCGAGCGGGCGGGTACCAAGCTATCGAACCGCGGTTTCGAGGCGGCTGCAACCGCGATAGAGATGGTGAACGTACTTAAGCAGATCGGGTAGGCCACCGTTGCCGATCCCCGGTCCCAGGTAGGTCTCGGCGTCCCGGTATCCCGCCGTACGGCCGTGGCCGCCGAACCTAAGCACCTGCCCACGAAAGGCGTGAGATACATATGAGCTCAAGAGGCGGCCCCAGCGGGCTTGCGGTGGTCATGGTGGCGGTCATCTTCGGCGCCGTCGGCGGCGCAGCGGCGGGGTACTTCGTCGCCACACGTCAGCTTGGCGATAACCCGGCGCCCACCGTCATCGCCCAGCCCAGCGCCGACCCCACACCGCGGACACGGGTGGAGGTGACCACCGACAAGAACGCTATCGTCAATGCGGTGGATTACGTCAGCCCGTCGGTGGTCAAGATCACCGGTACCCGCGAGCCCCGGGACTTCATGGAGCTGTGGATGTCCGGCGGGATGATCAGCGGGCTGGGGTCGGGTTTCATCTTCGAGTACGAGGGCCGCAAGCTCGTGCTCACCAATACCCACGTCATCGCCGAGTTCACGGACTTCACCCTCAAGCTCACCGACGGCAGAGAGCTCAAGGCCCGGCCGCTGGGCAGCATGCCCAATGAGGACTTAGCGGCGCTGGAGATCATCGATCCTCCGGCGGACCTGAAGGCCGCGACCCTGGGGGATTCCGACAAGCTGCGCAGCGGCGAGTGGGTCATCGCCGTGGGCAACCCCTTCAACTTCGAGCACACGGTCACCGTGGGCGTGGTCAGCGCCATGGGCATGCGGGAGTTCCGCGGCGAGCAGCGCAAGGTCATCCAGACGGATGCGGCGATCAACGCCGGCAATAGCGGCGGCCCCCTGGTGGACCTGGCGGGCAATGTCATCGGCATCAACTACGCCATCTACGACCCCCAGGGCAACCGCGTGGCGACGACGGTGGGCATCGGGTTCGCCATTCCCATCAACCAGGCCAAGGAGTTGCTGTACTTCCTGGTCAACCGCGGCCCATGGGTGGGCCTGCCCACCGAGGCCCTGGTGCCCAATAGCCCGGCCCTGGCCCGGGCCTTCGGCCTGGGGACCGACCAGGGCGTGGTCATCCGGCGCACGATCCCCGGTAGCCCCGCGGATAGGGCGGGTCTGACCACCGGCGACGTGATCCTGGCGGTGGACGGACAGCCGGTGAAGGACATCGAGGGTCTCAGCAAGCTGATCTTCAAGCACAGAATCGGCGACAAGATCGTCTTCACCGTCAAGAGAGGCAACCAGCAGGCAGAGGTGCAGGTGGAGGCCGGCAAGGTGCCGGATGACATCTACCACTTCGTGTCCTAGCACGACCGGCGTCGCAATCAGTGCACGGTGTAGATGTGCACACCGTGTCCCCGGAACCCATCGCGCAGCGTGCCGTGCTCTATCGGCACGTTGCGTCCGTTTTCAAACAGCGCCTCCGCCCGCGTCCCCTCCACCTTCATCTCCACCGCCATCGGCTCCGCCGTGCCACTCACCGCGAACAGGTATGTCTTGTCGCCATGGACCTTGGTCGCCGCCTGGAAGACCTCGGGCGCGGCATCGGCGGCCACCGGCACGTAGGGCGCGTCGCCGAGGATCACCGCTTCCAGGGCACGCAGCCGGCCGGTGAGCGAGGCCGTTGAGGACAGGAGGACCGGCGAGCGGGCCAGGCAGCCGGCGGGCTCCGCGTCATAGTAGGAGTAGAACCCCAGCCACTTGTAACCGTGGATGATATGCAGGAAGGTCATCGCGTTCAGCTCATCCGGAGTGGGCATGCGACCGCCCGGATAGGCGTAGGTCTGCATCACCGACCCGATCGGGCGCTTGCCCCGGAAGTGCTCGTCGCTGATGGCGAGCCACTGCATGTACGAGAACACGGGCAGGCCCGGAACCGGGTAGAAGTCGAAGGACCACAGGTCCTGGCTCTCGAGGTAGTCCAGAGCCTGCGGGGACCGGCAGAGGTTCACCCACACGATGTGGTCTTGGTCCAGCTCGCGGATCAGCCGCGCCGCCCGGGCCACGGCCTCCGGAGGCACCGAAACCTCGGGCTCGTCGATGAGGTCCCAGCCCCACAGGGCCGGGTGATCGCGGAACCGCTCCACGGCCAGGCGCAGGTGATCGAGGTCGAAGTGGTCGCCGGGCAGGAAGAACTTGTTGTTGAACAGCGCCACGGCGCCCCACACCTGTGCCTCCACGCAGCCGTCCAGGTGTCGTTGGATGCCGTCCAGCGGGTCCGGGTCGGAGCCGTAGCACTGCACGAGATTGAAGCCGTGCTCGCGAGTGGTCTCGTCGGGGGCCGCGTGGTACAGAAGCTTGCCCAGGAACGGCCTGCCGTTGAGCAGGAGCGTGTCGCCGCGGGCCTCGGTTTTCTCCACCGCCACCCATTGCTCCAGCGGCTCGGGAGTGTAGACCTGAAGCTCCCTGAGGTCGCTGTGCACCACCGTCTCGCCGCGACGGACCACGGAGCTCATGCGGTAGCGGCCCTCCGGGAGGGCCGAGATATCGAAGGCTCTCTGAAGAGCCTCGCCGCTCCCCGTGGCTTCCTGCGTCTGCAGCGCGGTCCCGTCCTCCTGCTGCAGCTCGGCGCTTAGCGACAGCTCTCGGACCACCTGCGCGTCGGCTGTGAAGGTCGCCGTCCAGATGGCCTGCTCGGTCCCCAGCGGGTAGGCATAGTGGTCCAGGTCGATCGCCACGGGCTCGGGAACCGTCACCTTGTAGGCGCCGGTGACAAGATGGCTCTCTCCCGCGGACAGCGACAGTCGCAGCAGCGTCTCGCCGGCGACGCGGGCCTCGCAACCCAGATGGCACAGGGCCTCGAGCCCGGGACCGACCTTCAGGGTTATGGGCCCGGGTGCGGCGTCGCCGAAGGTCGCCGCGGCGGTCACCTCCATCGCCCTCGCCCCAGAGTTCCGGAAGGTCAGCGCGCAGTCGTTCCGGCCCAGGCCCAGAGTCGACAGCCGCACGGACAGTACCTGGAGGTTTGGCGACGGGGCGGAGGCCACCGACGGCTCGGGCGGGACAGTGGGGGCCTTCTCCTCTTCCCCGAGGCTCAGCAGCGGGAGCTGCGTCTTGTAGGAGACGAAATCGCAGTCCTCGTCCGCCGGCCGGTAACCTCGCTGGTTCGTGAGCAGGACCGTGTCGATGTACGGAGCCTGGGTAATGCCGGCGTCGGCCACGATGCGGAGCCTGTGACTGCCCGGCCCCGCTACCTGCCCCACCACCCCGGACCACTTCAGCGCGGTGCCCGGCGTGGGGTACGTGGGCCGCCCGATCTTCTCGCCGTCCCAGTACACATCCACCTCGCACCCGGCGGCCCAGGCCAGTCCCCGCACGAACACATCGTACGGCCCCTCGCCGAGGCCCTCGACCTCATACTCCAGCCATCCCGAAGGACTCAGGACCATGACCTGACCGTTGGAGGGGTGCCGCATCCAACTGGTGAAGCCCTCCTCGCGCACACCGCCGCCTTCCGTGGCGAGGTAGCTCTCCGCCTCGATGTACCGGTACTCATACTCGGCATAGGCCGCGGCGGCACATAGGGTCAAGAGGAGCAGAGGAAGAGGCCTCACTGTGGTGGATCCTCCGGGGGAGTCGGCGGGTCGGTAAGTCACGAGCCGGCGAGTCACGAGTCCCGAGTCAACGACCAACGGCGGTCAACGGCCAACGGCGGTCAACGGCCAACGGCGGTCGACGACCGTCAACGGCCAACGGCCGTCGACGGCCAACGGCGGTCAACGGCCGTCGACGGCGGGGGGGGCGGTCGTTCGATCTGCGCTGCGGGCCGGCGGGCGGGGGAGCGGCACCGCGCCCGCGGCTGTCGCCGGCGTCTACGGCACCCAGAGCGTGGGATCGGGGGCCGTGGCGGCCGCACCGGTGAAGACACCGTACTTGCTCTTCTCCAGCCACTTGGCGTGGCCGTCGCAGAAAGCAAGATTCGCCCCGTCGTTGTGCTGAGGATAGGGCGGCACGGCGTTGTCGCTCTGGTCCTGATCCCAGTCGATCAGATAGTACGGATTGCCGTTGCTCAGACGCCCGGCGTCGCCCAGCATGATGCAGGATGCGGGAGACTTGATCTCGCCCAGGGAATACCCGCTCAGCGCGATGTTCATCCCGTAGCCCTGGCGCTGAGTGGCATTGGCCGTACCATCCCAGCCCATGCTCTTGGCGGAGGGGCAGGTGAAGATCTGGATGTTCTTGACGTAGGGCTGCAGGCAGTACATCCACGTATAGTAGTTCGGAGACGCATAGTACATGGCCGCTCGGATGAGGGTTTCGTCATAGTCCTGGGCGTACATCATCATCCCCAGCCCCATCTGCTTGACATTGCTCAGGCATGACGTCTGCCTTGCTTTCTCACGCGCTCGCGCGAAGACGGGGAACAAGATCGCTGCGAGGATCGCGATGATCGCGATGACGACCAACAACTCGATGAGCGTGAAACCTCTGCGCATGCTGTGCTCCTCCTGTTTTTGGTTTGAGCCCCAGTGTGGGCTCCGCGACTTCGCGACCGCTGCTCGCGGAGCAAGGGTCGCGATTGTAGGAGATTGCCTCGAGGCCCAGGCCATGCCGTAGCCTGTGCGGCGTCGACCGCGCCAACAGGCCCAGCCACGACAGCCCACAGCCTCGCTTGCGCCCAATTCGACGCGGGCCGCCCGGACGCCTTCTGGTGGTGACGACCGCGGGCAGGTCTGCCCATGGCGCGGCGGAGGCCGGCAGGCGACATCCCTCTCCTCGCTCACTTCATGTGCCGGTCGGCGAAGTCCATCCAGCGCTGCCAGTCCCAGGGCGTCACATCGTGCTTGCCGGTGCGGAGGTGGTATCCCACCGTGGTGTCGCCCAAAGGCGCGTCGATGGCCGGCATGTCCGGGCTTTCCAGAGCCGTCTGCCCCAGGAGCCGGTAAACGGGCCCCGCCTCGTAGGCGGCGAGGTACTCGCCCCTGGGGTCGGCCCAGAGGTCCTCGGCGGCGCTGGCCACGTAGACCGGCCGCGGAGCGATGAGGGCGATCAGCTCGTGCTGGTCGAAGGGCAGGGCCGACTCGTTGCCGGCGTACTGCCTGAAGTTGCCGCAGAACCAGTGGGGGAAGGCGTTTTGGATGACGGTGAGTGTCTCGCCGAAGTCCCGGCGGCTCAGAGCGGCTCCCCCGCAGCCCGAGTTGTTGGAGATCACCAGGGCGAAGCGCTCGTCGGCGGCACCGGCCCACAGCGAGGTCTTGCCCAGACGCGAATGGCCCATCACCGCTACCCGGCTGCTGTCCACCTCCGGGTCCGTCTCCAGATAGTCCATGATGCGCGAGAGGCCCCAGGCCCAGGCGCCGATGGCGGCACACTCGTCGGCGGCCGGCCGCGTCTGTCCCGCTTCGTAGAACAGGGGATGCACCCCATTTTGGAACCCATCGTCATAGTCGGGGTCGATGTCGCCATAGTACGCCGTGGCCAGGCCATAGCCACGGCGGAGGATGCTCGGCACGTCCCAACGGCGAGACGCCACACCCCGCGAGCTCTCCGTGGACCGGTTGTTGACCACACCGGGATTGGCGCCCTCGCGGATCCAGCTTTGCGACAGCCGGATGCCGGGCTCATCACGCACGGTGTGGTTGCCCTGGAAGTTGAGGCCCACGAACATGGGCACAGGCCCGTCGGCTTCCGCGGGCAGGTAGATCAGAATGTCCATGCACGGGCCGTGCTCGCCACCGGCGAAGAGCGCTCTGACCTCCTTGCGCCTGGCGATCCCGCCCAGCGCCCCCACCTCGGCCGACGTGGGCTCAAAGCGCGTGGTCGACAGCCGGCCGGGCATCTTGCCGAACATCTGAGTCTCGAATAGCGACAGCAGCTCCGGTCGCCGCCGGGTTCGCCACGTCTCGGCATCGGTAACCAGAGTGCCGTCCTGCATCAACAGCGGATCGGGCAACACGTACCGGCCGGCCTTGCTCTCATCGTAGTTGGTCGGAGGATTCTGTGCCATCTGGGCTCGCTCCTGGAAGGGTGTCCGGGCAGCCTTCGGCGAAAGACGGGGGAGGACCTGCGTGGTACCAACGTCTCACCGCTGAGCCGCACAATCCGTAAGGATGGGGGGTAGCGGGAAAGAAGGCCGGCGGTGGAGATGTCGGTCGGAGGTGGGGGCCGCGGGCCGCGACGATGGCGCTATGCGTCCTGCAGTGCACGGAGGAGCTTGCGGTCGCTCTCGGACACGACGGGCCAGTACTGTGGACCGTACGAACACACGATCTGGCCGGCAGGCTGGTGGGGGATTTCGTCTATCTCCCTGAAGACCACTTGAGCCACACGCATTCCGGGCTGCAGGCGGATGGGCACCTCTCCCAGGTTCTGCAGCTCAAGGGTGAGACACCCCGCGTAGCCGGGGTGCACGAAGGTGGCCATCGCGATGATGAGCCCCACCCTCGCCCAACTGGAGCGCCCCACCACATCGGCACATAGGTCCAGGGGCAGCTTGATGAACTCGAAGACGGCGCCAAGCGCAAACTGCCCGGGGTGAAGGAGGAACTCCCCATCGATGGGGACGCAGACCCGGTCGAGCACGTCTCCCCAGGAGTCCGGACCTACCGCGCCCATGGAGCGGCAAGGGATGTTCTCCGGACTCTCGGCTGCCGCATCGAGATAGCCGGCACTCGTGCGTCGCGGCCAAAGGAACTCCTGTCCGAGGTGAACGTCTATGCTTGCCGCTGTGGACTGGATCTCCAAGGACTCCATGGGTAGGACGTAGAGCCGCTTCCCTGGGTCATTGGATGGGGCAAGACGTTCCTGTATCCTCCTGCCGCTCAGAACCACGTCGCAGCCTCCCATGAACGTACCCGTCGATAAGCGCCTTCGCGAGGAGGCCCTCCAGTGCAGCGCCTGCCTTTGCAGCGGCCTCGCGGGGGTCCCTCGTTTCATCAGTCCACGGCTTGGTGAATTCAGCCCACCGCTCCGCATGGTACCTAACCATCTGCGCCGCCAGGAACACCACCCCCGGTCTTGCCACTTCGACCGAGAGTGTCGCTCTGCGCGCGTCTGCCTGATCCAGAGACAGGGCACCAACCGGCGGGACCCAGGCCAGAAGAAGTCCTACCAACTCCGCCAGTTCAGAAGAAGCATCCTCCGTATCGGTTGGCCACAGCGAGCACTCGGCCCGCTCTACGAGCTTCCGCGCCAGGGAGGTACAGGAGCCGCGCCATTGTTCCGTGTGTGCAGCAACATGCTCGACGAAGGGATTGCTCCTCCCGGCAGGCACGGCTGCCGGCGCCAGCTCGCTTTCGACGTCGCGGGAAAACGCGCTACTTCGGATGGGCTTCAGCACTTCGTCCACCAGCGGGCGCAGGAACTCGACACGCAGGGACAGAGGAGGATGGTAAGGGTCGAAGTCGGGGCTGTGCGAAGCGTAGTGCTTGAGTGCGAGGGGGTAGGCCGGGCCGATCAGAAGCGTCGCCAGAGCGTCGCAGAACAATTCCGCCAGCCAGTTGCTGACGATGAGGCTTGGCTCTGCCTGCGAGTGTGCCTGGAAGTCGATGTCACACAGGTCGGCGTGGTCGTTCCAGAACCGGTCGATCTCGCCCTCTCCTGGTGCGGGAAAAGCCAGACTGTCCCAGACGTAGTGCCCCACCTCGTGGAAGCAACCGGGCCACACCAGCGAGCTGGAGGTCTCGTAGGAAGGGTACTGCAGCATGCAGAAGACCGGGAACTCCAGTAGTTCGGGGTCTCCCACCACGGACAGGCAATGCGTGTTCTGGTTCCACGCAACTGGCGGGTTTGCGAAGGCCTGCCAGTAGACCATTGACGCATGGAAGTTGTTTCCCTGGTACCCCGGCAAGAGCATCAGGTTCGTCCGGCACGGTCTGAAGAGCGATCGGAGGATAGTCTCCAGCAGGTATGTAGCATATACCGCGATGCCGCTCTTGGGGGCCTGCTCGACGTAGTGGTACAGGTTGTGCAAAAGTGCATCCGCGACGCCTGGGAGCACTCCGGACGAGCGGCCGGAAATGGAAGCCAGCAGATGGGCATCGGCGGCGATCCACCTGAGGTCCAGTGGACCACGGTACGAGCGGATCCTGCCGGCCACCTCCTTCGCCAGCGCCTTCATGTCCTCGTCGCGGCCCAACGGGGGACCCCCTCCTATTGGTCGCGCCGGTCTGATATCAGCAGGTCGAGTTGGTCGCGCAGCTTGTCAACCACGCTCTGGTCTTGCCCCCGAGACTTGCGCACGCTCCGTGCGAGCTGGATCGCGTCGATGATCGTCTGTTCCGATACGCCGCCCTCTTCCTCCATCACCGCCAGCGACGTGGTCTGCTGGGCCCAATGCATGGATCGCCAGGCATTTGTCATCCGAGCGATGAAGACAGGAAGAAAGGAGATCGACTGCGACGGGTCACCTGAGGCGGCAAGTCTGTCCCTCAGCATCACGGCCGC
>CAYRFY010000021.1:12814-25672 GCA_964423635.1 uncultured Armatimonadia bacterium
AGATGTCGGCCATGGTACCGTCTCCTCCCAAACGCGTACTGTGCATTGCGCAAGTTTGATAGCGCCTGGAACTCCACATCCACCCCACCTTCAGCGGTTCCCGGGCAATGGCTACCCCCTGGATGACTCACTATACCAACATTTATACTGTATCGCGGAATGATCCGGTGACGCAAGGCCTGTTGCCCAAGATGATTACTATCGAATATCTGTACGAGCACGTTACCGCAGCCATCTCTCCGCCGTTGCCGGCGGTGTGCGGAGACTGCAGGCTCCCAGTGATAGACGCGGTGCGCATAGCCGCGGCTCCGGTCGGCGGCAGTGTGCTGACGAGGAGTCTGTCCCCTTCCGTTGAATGGTATTCACCTGCTTCAGCCCAGGGAGGTCTCCATGCTCTCGTTCCTGCTCCGCGCCGTTCTCCTACTCGCCCTGCCCTGCGGCGTGTGCGTTGCCGAGCCCACGCCGTCCGGCGAGGTCCTCGAGCGCAGCGTTGTGGTGCGCTGCGGCGGACAGGAGCTATCCGCCTCTTTGGACAACGCCACTCTCACTCTGCGCACGCCGGATGGCGAGGTCTGCCTGCATCCGAACCTGCAGCTCGATGCGGGCTGGACGGCGCCGGAGCCCTCCGGCGCCGAGCCGGTCTGGGAACGGGCCGAGGGCGATGTGGCGGTGAGCATCACCTATCCAGTCAAGCAGCAGCGGGAGCTCTCGCTGTCGCTGAGCGCCTACGATGGGGTGGAAGCGGTGTTCGTCACCAGCCGGCTGCGGGTGCTGGACCAATCCCGGGGGCAGTATTACTACTGGCAGAGCGATCTGTCGGCCGACCACTACTTCGCCCCCGGACAAGATGGCCCGACGCGGATAGACTACAAGGTGGCGGAGTGGGACGGCATGCCGTGGCGGGAGTGGTGGTTTGTGCCCCGCGCGGCAGGCGGGGTGGCGATCTTGCCCACTACCGTGGCCGGCCGCGCCCCCGGAGAAGCGGGGGCGGCGTTTCTCCACGCGGTACCGCGATCGAACCTCATTGATCTTGGCAGTTCCCTGGACTGCGCCTTCGGTCTGGCAAGTGTCGCCGACGCCGCGGCGGCCCAGAAAGTAAGCCTCGCGGCGCGGGGAGCCGCCGTGCCCGCTCTTCACCCCGGAAGCCTCCCCGCGCCCCCGGTGGACTATGGCCGCCCGGCGCCCGATTGGCTCCGACAGGCCGAGGTCTACAACCTGTACTACCGCAACAAGGACCTCTGGACCGAGGAAGTCGTGCGGGGCAAATTGGCCGGCTTCCCCTTCATCGTCGGCAGCACTCCGGACAAGGTGGCCCTGGACCGCTGCCACGCGCGGGGCGTCAGGCTGCTGCACTACGTGGTCTACACCTGCCTGCTGGACACCGCGCTCCAGGTGGCCGAGGGAGGTGCGCTGTACACGGAATGGACGGAGTCCATCGATAACGAGAACCGGGACCTCAAGGACCACCCGGACTGGATCTGCATCGACAGGGAGGGCAGGCCGCAGCACGACGGCTGGGGCCGGGAGCACGGGCACCCGGGGCTTCTGAACACCTGCCTGCATCAGCCGGGCCTGAAACAGGCCGCCGTCCGCCAGGTCCGCATGCTCATGGAACTGGGCTACGACGGAGTGTTCATCGACCTGTCCGGACCCACCGTGGAGTGCCATGGCCCGAAGTTCGGTAAGCACACGCATCCCAACCCTGACTGGACCAATACCGAGGCCTATGAGGACGTGCTGCGCGCCATCTACGAGGCCGTCAAGAGCTACGGGGAGGATCGGGTCGTGGTGCAGAACACCTGCACCGGTATCCTGCCCTCGCACTGGGCGTACTGTGATAGCCAGATGCTGGAGTCCTACCCCTACAGCTCGGAGACCCCGACGCTGCGCCAACCCTGGCCGGAGCTGGAGTGGAACCTGCGCCGGCATGCCGAGGCGGTGGCCCACGGCAAGGTGCCGGTGATGCTCCCATACTTCGGGCAGGGCTCGGCGGAAGAGTTGCGCGACGCCGCCTTGCTCTCTCGGGCCTACGGCGCGCTGGCCGGCTTCCTGTGGGCCGACGGCCTGGGGCTCGGGGAGATCGAAGCGGCCCGGGGCTTCTCGGGCGAGTTGTACGCGGCGCGCCTGGGCGGGCCTGCCGGGCCGGTGCAGGAGACCGCGGGCGTGTGGTGGCGGGCCTTCGAGCACGGCATTGCCGTGGTTAACCCGCTGCCCTGGGAGGTCACCGCCGCGATCCCGTGGGATGGGGCCGCGCCACTGCGCGACGTGGGCCACGACCGCCAGGTGGCGGCAGAGGGTGGGGTGGTGAAGCTGCGGGTTGCCGGCGAGGCGGGAAGGCTGCTTCTGAGGCGGTAAGCCGTCAGGCTCCGTACTGCTCGTACGCCTCGAACAGGGCGAGGAGGTTCTCTGTGGGCGTATCCGGCTGGAGGTTGTGGGCGGTGCAGAGGATGTAGCCGCCCTCATCGCCGGCGGCGGCGATCTGCGCCTGCACGTGCCGTCTCACCTGTTCCAGGGTGCCGTGGGGCAGCACGCCCTGAATATCCAGGCCACCGTGGAAGCACAGGTGCCTGCCGTACCGTCTGCGCAGGGCGCCCAGGTCCATGCCCGCCGCCTGCGGCTGCAGGGACTGGAGGATGTCCAGTCCGCAGTCGATGAAGTCGGGGATGAGCTCCACCACACTACCACAGGTGTGGTGCATCACCTTCAGGCCGTAGCGATGGGCAAGCTCGATGTAGGCCGCGAAGCCCGGCCGGAAGAACCGGCGCCAGGTCTCCAGGCTCATCATCGCCCCCTGCTGGGTGCCGAAGTCATCGCCCATCATGAAGATGTCGATGGCAAAGCCCTCGTCGGTCCTGGCCGCCTCGAAGACCCTCTCGTTGTACTGCAGGAAGTATCCCACAATGTGCCGGATGATGGCCTCGGCGATGTCCTGGTCCACCGCGAGGTCGATGTAGGTCTGCTCCATGCCTCGGAGGTACATCATGGGCTTGAGCTGCGCCGTGCGGTCCAGACGGTCGCCGGCGTTGACCACCGCATAGCCTCCGTGGGCGGCACACTGCCGGGCAACTTGGGAGTAGTCCCACCAGTCGGCGCTGGGCCAACGGTCGTAGCCGTTGATGTCCCGCACCGTCTGTGCCCTGGAGAGCGGGGCCTGCACCACATGCTTGTAGGTCCACTGGTGGTCGCCTCGAGCGACGCTCTTCTCCATCCGGCGCACGCCCCAGAGGTCCTCGGTACTGCCGTCCTCGTGCCGGCGGAGATCCTGACCTACGAAAGCCGGGCCCTCGACATAGCGCAGGTCGATGCCGAGTCGACGCAGCAGCGCCTCCTTGTCGGGCAGTCCGAAGTGCGAAAGCAGGCGGTCGGTCACCTCATCGGTGGCCCAGTAGTCGCGGGGTAGCCGATCCGGGGCTTGATGGCACAGCGCGGTGAGCACGCGTTGGCGGTGGGTCATGGCCGGGTCTCCGGGGGACAGCATCAGAGGACCGGTTCGCCGGGTGGACGCGAAGGGCCTTCGCCCTCACCGATGTGCGGCTGAGGGAAGCAGGGCCGCCGGGTCTCCGCGCCGGACGGGGGTGCGCCGCCGTTCACTCCCCCCCATCCTCGCCCAGGTACAGCCTCACCGGCTTGTAGATGCCCCCCGCCATCGTCGTATCGGCCACTCGCACCGCCAGCAAGTGCTCCTGTCCCGCCACAGCGCCGGGCAGCTCGATGTCGAAGGGCTTGTCCCAGATCTGGTGTACCGTGCGGCCGGTGGAGGCCTCTGTATGCTCCCCGACCAGCTCCCCGTCCAAATAGACCCAGGCCTCCTCATCCACGGCCCCGAAGCGCAGCACGATTCGCTTCCCTTCGGCCTCGGCCGGAACCGCGAACCTCACCCGGTACCAGGCCACCCCGTCATAGTCACCCACCCACGTCTCTCCCCACTCCGCCGGAACGGGGACGGCCCGCCACTGGCTCTCATCCAGATCGGGACGCGCCCAGCCCTCCGTCCGCCCGCGGTCCTCCGGGTCCGTTCGCAAGAGCCACTGCGCGGGGAGCGACGCCAGCTCTGTCAGGGGGGCCTGGGTGGGTCTGTACAGGAACGGAGGCAGCGCCAGCCCTCCTGTGCCCTCCACGCGGAAGGTCAGCGCATTGGGCCCGGGCCTCAGCTTGCCCGTCAGGTCCAGGACCGGTTCGCCGTCACCCTTCTTCATGTAGCCCGCCAGGGCCCCGTTGCACCACAGCCATAGCTCCGAGCCCCGGAGGTCGGGGACATACAGACCCACACGGGGATCGGGGCCCGGGTCGAAGTCGAGGCTTAGCTTGTACCAGCCGATGCCCGTGTACGGCCGGCCCTCGGGGGTCACGATACCGCTATGCTGCCAGGCTCCGGCCATGCGCAGCGGGCGCCAGTGCTCGTCGGCATCCGACGCCTCCCAGCGATGCACGACGCCCTCGGAAGCCGGGTCGGTGCGGAACAGGGCCACACCGGGCAGCGGCTTTCTCAGGTGCCCCAGGGTGCCGTCGGTCCAGGGCAGGATGTCACGGAAGAAGTCACCCATGCCGCCGCCGGAGCAGGCTCCGCCCCAGGGACCGGCATCCTGCAAGAGGGCGCTTTGGTCCATGTCGGCGACGGTCCGCACCATCTTGTCGGCCCACTTTGTCGCCGCGGTGTAATCGCCGCCTGCGGCGGCCCCCAACGACCGGGCGAAGGCGTCGATGCGCTCGCAGTGCAGGCGGAAGGCCCGTACCCGCGAGGCAAAGGGCTCCTCAGCCGCGGCCGCGGCGGCCTGGACGAACAACCGCGCCCATCGGGCACGCAAATGGGGGGGAAACAGGGCCGGGATCGCGTCCCGACTGTGCGCGGAGAAGGCGTGCAGGTGGGTGGGGCAGTGTCTGATGGCGGCCTCGACGCTGTCGTAATACTGCTGCATGGGCTCGGCCGCGGGGCCGAAGAACCTGCGGCAGAAATCGGCGATCTCCAGGGCCGGGTCCTGGCTCAGATCCCAGGCCAGCCGGGCCCGCAGATAGTAGTTCAGGCCCGTGGCCATCCAGGCCATCTGCCCCTCATTGGAGAACCCCCAGCCGCCGCCCTCGCAAAGCAAACGCAGGTCCTCGGCAATCCCCTGCGACCGCCAGCCCGGTCGCTGACTGTGCGACCAGTCGTGAGGGTCGTACTCATAGAACACCTGCCCCCCGGTGAGCTCCTGCCAGCGGCGCAGCATGGCCGCATACTCCTGCCGCGAGGCGCAGCTCTCGTCGGCATAGGAGTGAAGGGTGCACTGCTGGATGGAGGCCAATTGGATCAGGAGGTTGTCGCGCTTGCCCTCGACACCCTCGGGCGGGCGGCAGCGGTTGTAGTAGGCCATGGTGGTGATGTAACGGCCGGGCGCCCTCCTCGCCACCTCGTCGGCCAGACGGAAGACGAAGCCGAAGTAGGCGTCACTTACCGCGCCATTGCCCTCGGCCCCGTAGCCGCCGTGCATGGCTGCGGTGCACTCGGGGCAGTGGCACAAGACCGGCTCATCCGGAGGGGAGAAGGCGAAGGTGTGGTGGTCGGGGTGGGCCGAGAAGTGCTCCGAGACGGTGTCGGCGGCCGCCTGCAGGGCCCCGGGACTGGACATGCACAGGAAGCGGTCATTCCGTCCCCCACCGGGAGTCATGGCGTAGAACTCCGGGTGGCTCTCCCAGTACTTGTCTTTGGGCAGGAGGCGGTAGGTGCTGTCATCCACGGGGTTCTGGAGGAACTTGGCCTCCGGGTCGGCACAGTGGGCCCACAGTCGGCGCTGTGACATGCGGTTGCGCCGCTTCCAGGTGTCGAACTCCCGGGACTGCTCGGCGGTGACGGCCAGATGCCCGCTGTACCAGGTGTCCCGCACTCGAAGCTGCGGCCGCACGGTCCTGCGCACCGTAGGGACGGTGATGTCGGCGGCGGAGGGCACAATCTGGCCGAACTCCCCGGGGAAATACCAGCGGCAGCCCAGGGAGTGCAGCAGGTCGTAAACCGCATACCAGGTGCCCTCGTAGGGGTCGGTCTCATTGCCGGCGAGGATGAGCTTCCCCGGCGCAGTAGCCACCAGGTAGCCTTCATCATCGAAGCGGTCGGTGAGGCCAAAGGGAATCTGCAGCCCGGCCTCCGCGGCGGCCGCGGCGGCGGCGGAGTGACCCACAAGCACCGTGACGCCGTACTGGCCGCTGGCGGAGGGTACGATGGGCAGCTTCTCCCCGCTCATCAACTGCAGGAATGACTGCAGCTCCTCGGCGGCGGACCGGGCCTGGGTTGAGGGGGTCCCACCCACCACGATCTCGGCCGTGGGCTGTCCGCCGCGGACCAGGGGCACGTCCTGGGCCGGGCAGGCCGCCGCCAGCCACAGAACGGCCATAACTTGAGGCACGACGAACTTGGCACGACAGGTGAAGGGCACCGGCATGTGCAGGCTCATGGTCATCGCTCCCCAGAGGGCGGCACCGCATGGCCGCCGGCGGGCATCGTGGTGTCCCGGCTTGCGCTATGTCTACTGTTCGTCCGCTGCGGCGCTGTCTCCTCCAGAGGGCGAGATGCGGCCCCGGCGGCGGCCGGTGGCAAAGGCGGGGGCCGCGCGGTCGCCGAGCTCTGGGATAGTGGAGCGGCGGGGACAAACGCAACGGGCACCCGGCCATAGATGGTGGGTGCCCGTGAGTGTCGAGGCTTGCGGGGCGAGACCACCAAGCTCTGAGGGCGTCGGCCGCCTCAATCGCAGGCAGGGCCGCCACCGGTCGGTGCCTCATCTGTGAGCGGATCGGTGGATGTCGGCGTCTAGTCCGCCGCCACCGTCCACAGACGGTCCTCGGAGGCCGCGTTGGAGCGGCTCAGCCACTTGGCATGGCCGTCGAGGAAACCGTAGTTGGCACCCTCATTGTGGCGGCCGGAGACGTTCCCGATACCGTCGGCCGGGGGCTGTGCCTGTGTCGGGCCGTAGATGTACTCCCACCCGGCGCCCCACATGCCGGTGTCGGGGTTGTCACCAATGATGACGGTCTCCGCCGGCTGCGCCACTACGGCCAGCGCGCGGCCGCAGGTGCCGCTGTAGCCAGAAGTGCCCGAGAAGTACCCGAAGTTCTGATAGTTCCAGCCGTAGCCCCGGGCCGTCGGGTTCGAGGGGCAGACGAAGAGCTGGGTGTTCTTGACATACGGCTGCAGGGCTACGTCCCAGGTGGGAGGGGTGCCGGCCGTGCCGAAGCGGGAGGCATAGGGAAGCACCTCATCATAGTCCTGGGCGTACATCATGATGCCCAGAGTGATCTGCTTGACGTTGCTCAGACAGGACGTCTGCCGGGCCTTTTCCCTGGCCCGGGCGAATACCGGAAACAGGATCGCAGCCAGGATAGCAATGATGGCAATGACCACAAGCAATTCGATGAGCGTAAACCCACGTCTTGTCATCTGGTCTCCTCCTGCACACTTGACATGAATTGCCGGGCCAAAGCCCGGAACCTGCTGGGTGCATCTGTGGGATGCAGCATGCCCCACATGGCGCAGTGACCCCATCACGCCGCGGGTTCCAGTACCCCTGCAATTCGGGTGCCCTCGCAGGGCTCGCATGTCTGCATTCGCCTCTATAATGTATAGTCAGCTTACACATTCTTCAAACACTGCCTGATTGACGTTGCCCCCGGGCTTGGCTATAATCGCTAGTAATCGCATATCTGCTTCGGAATCGCGTTTCGGCTGCTTTACCATGGCATGTGGACAGCGCCGTCGCATTGGGTTCCGGGTTTGGCCTGGAAGGCGGAATTGCAGTCTTGAAAGCGGAAATCATCGCCGTCGGCACCGAGCTACTGTTGGGCGAGATCACCGACACGAATGCCACGCACATCTCGCAGCAGCTTGCTGCGATTGGTGTCGACCTGCATTATCGGCACACAGTAGGCGATAACCTCGATCGGCTGGTGGGCGTCATCGAGACGGCCATGGGCCGCAGCGAGGCGATCATCATCTGCGGCGGGCTGGGCCCCACGGAAGACGACCTCACCCGGGAGGCCATTGCCCGTGCGGTGCATCGTCCCCTGGTTCGGGATCCACAGGCGGTGCAGTACCTGAAGGAGTTCTTCTCTTCGCGCGGCCGCGTTGCGGTCGAGGCGAACTTCCGGCAGTGCGAGGCTCCGCAGGGGGCCACGCTGCTGGACAATACCTGCGGCACGGCCCCCGGGCTCTGCGCCGAGCACAACGGGACCATGATCTTCGCCGTTCCGGGGCCGCCTCCGGAGATGCGGGAGATGATGCGGCTGCAGGTGATGCCGCGGCTGGCCGAGCGGGTGGCGAAGCAGGGCGGGGGCACGCTGCACACCCTGACTTTGCGGCTCGCCGATATCGGCGAGTCCAACGTGGCGGAGATCCTGCACGACCTGATCGATGGCCAGACGGACCCCACCATTGCAATGTACGCTTCACCCGGCGAGGTGAAGGTGCGGATCGCCACCAAGGATGCCGACGAGAGGGTGGCCCGCAGGCGTCTGGAGGCTCTGGCGACGACACTGCGCGAGCGCCTGGCGGGGCACGTCTATGGCGAGGATGATGAGACGATGGAGGTCGCGGTGGGCAGGCTCCTGCGGGAGCGCGGAGCCACCGTGGCCGTTGCCGAGAGCTGTACCGGAGGCCTGATCGCCAGCCGCATCACGGACGTTCCGGGCGCTTCGGAGTACCTACTGGCGGGAGTAGTGGCATATTCCAACGCGGCCAAGGTGGAGTTGCTCGGGGTGCCCGAGGAGACTTTGGCCGCGCACGGGGCCGTGAGCGAGCCGTGCGCCCGGGCGATGGCCGAGGGGGCGCGGCGACGCACCGGGGCAGGCTTCTCAGTAGCCACCACCGGCATCGCCGGCCCCGGCGGAGGCACGCCGGACAAGCCGGTGGGTCTTGTTTTCATCGCCGTCTCATCGGAACGCGGCACCCAATGTATCCAGCAGACCTGGCCCGGCACCCGGGACCAGTTCAAGCAGAGAGTGAGCCAGATGGCGCTCAACCTTCTGCGCAGGCACATCGGGGGCGAGGATGTCTGAGCGCGCTGCTCTGCGGAGTATGCCGCGTACTCGGGGACGTCTCACCATGGCGATGCTCTCATGAGTCACCTGCCACCGCCGGACAGTCATCTGAGGCTCTTTTACGCCGTGCCCCTGGCACCACCGTTGCGCGCCGGCGCCCAGGGGGTCCAGGAACAGATCGGTCGTGTGCGGGCCAGGGTTAGATGGGTGGAGCCGGAAAACCTGCACTTCACGGTCAAGTTCCTCGGTGATACCCCCCGGTCGTCGCTCCCCGCCCTGTCGACAGTCGGTTTGCAGGTGTCCTCTCGCCACGAGGCGTTCGAGCTTTGCCTGGCTCAGGTGGGCGCGTTCGGCCGTGCCGGCAGCCCCAGCGCGATCTGGATCGGGTGCTCCCAGGGGGCCGGGGCCCTGTGTGCTCTGGCGTCGGACCTGGACAAGTCCCTGGCCGCCGCGGGTCTCTGCGCCGCCGAGGCGCGACCCTTCCGGGCCCACCTGACCATCGGCCGCCACAAGGAACGAAGCTCAAACCTCGAACTGGCACAGGCCATCTCGGAGGCCGCCGACACCGATCTCGGAGGCTTTCGGGTCGAGCGTTTCGCCCTGCTGAGCAGCGAGCTCACGCGCCGGGGCCCCATCTACACGGAGTTGGAGAGCTTCGCCCTGGAGGCCGGTGCGGGCAGCCCGCCTCAGGCCGGAGCGCCCGCGGCCCCCGGTCCCGGCGGGGAGCCGTCCGCATGACCTACCGGCCCCCAATCGGGGCCTTCACCAGCCGCCGCTCTGCGGCGTCCGTTCGCCGAAGATGCCATCCCCCGAGAGAATCGGGATCGTCGGATAGGCCCGGAGGCAGACGGCCGGACGGCAAGCGCGCGAGCCGCACTCGAATGACGCTATTTCACCTATGGAAGACGGTCTGAGATCATGGCAAGAGACACCAAGCAGCCGGGAGACAAGGCGAAGGCGCTGGATCTGGCTCTGGCGGGCATCAAAAAGCAGTTCGGCGAGGGCGCGGTGATGCGCCTGGGTGAAGATGCCCAGCAGTTGGCGGTAGATGTGATCTCCACGGGGGCGCTGAGTCTCGACATCGCTCTGGGGGTGGGCGGGCTGCCCCGCGGAAGGGTCGTGGAGATCTACGGGCAGGAGGGTTCCGGCAAGACCACGCTGATGCTGCACTTTCTGGCGGAGGCCCAGAAGGGCGGGGGAACCGCGGCCTTCATCGATGCCGAGCATGCCTTCGCCCGCGACTACGCCGCCCACCTGGGTATCGACCTGGACACGCTATTGGTCTCCCAGCCCGACACGGGCGAACAGGCCCTGGAGATCTGTGACGCCCTGGTACGCAGCGGCGCCGTGGACGCCGTGGTCATCGATTCGGTGGCGGCTTTGGTACCGGCCGCCGAGCTCGAGGGCGACATGGGCGACGCCCATGTAGGCCTGCAGGCCAGGCTGATGAGCCAGGCTTTGCGCAAGCTGGCGGGCTCGGTCTCTCAGGCCAATGCCACGGTGGTGTTCATCAATCAGATCCGCGAGAAGATCGGGGTCATGTTCGGCAACCCGGAAACCACCCCCGGCGGCCGGGCTCTGAAGTTCTGGGCCTCCGTCCGTCTGGAGCTGCGCCGCGCCGAGTCGCTCAAGCGCGGCACCGACGTGATCGGCAACCGAGTGAGCGTCAAGGTCGTCAAGAACAAGGTCGCACCCCCCTTCAAGAAGTGCGAGTTTGACATCATCTACGGGGAGGGCATCTCCAGGTACGGTTGTGTCCTGGACGAGGCCCTCGAGTTGGGACTGGTGGAGAAGTCCGGTAGCTGGTTCAACTACGGCGAAGAGCGCCTGGGGCAAGGCCGGGAGAATGTGGTGGACATACTGGCTACCGACCCCGCGCTTGGAGAGGAGCTTGAGGCCAAGGTTCGCGAGGCCCGCGGGCTGTCCATGGCCCCGGGCGTTCAGACCGAGCCGGAAGCCGAGCCTGAGACGGACGAACTGGAGCAGTAGCGCCGCCGCGCCACGCGGTGGCGCCGACGGCCGTGGTCGGACGCGAGATATGCTCCGCGGCACGGGCGATCCGGGGATTGACGGGATTGGGCCCGGGTCACGTCGTGGGGCAAGGGGATAGGGTATTTTGCGCCGTGGATCTTGGCCCCTCGGGGCGGATCGCATCCTCGACTGAGGAGGGAGTGATGACAGGCGCGGAGGACAGGATAGCGGAGATCAAGCCGCATCCAAGGCGCCGACACTTCTACCTGTTGGTACTGGATGATCAGCAAGCCCTGTGCGTGCATGAAGACGTCATCGTCGCTCTCGGCCTGGGAGCGGGTAGGTATCTGACCGCGGACCTCCGGGAACAGATCGAGTATCGGTCTCGCCTGGTGGATGCGGAGCAGATCGCGCTGCGGCAGCTCAAGACACGGGCACGCAGTCGAGCGGAGCTGGCCGGGACGCTGCACAGGCGGGGCTTTGAGGACACCGTGATCGAAGAAGTGCTGTCGAAGCTTGAAAACATCAGACTCGTTGATGACAGGGAACTCGCCCGCGACATGACCGAGAGCCTCCTGAGACGCCGGCCCATGGGGCGCCGGGGATTGCATTACAGGCTCACGCAGCGCGGGCTAGGGGACGATGTGGCAGATGCGGCGGTGGCACAGGCCCTGGAAGGCAGTGATGAGCTGCAGCACGCGACGGACCTGCTGCGGCGGAAGCTGCCGGGGTGGGAAGGCCTGCCCGCGCTCAAGCAGCGCACCCGGGCGTACCAGCTCCTGGCGCGCCGGGGGTTTGAGCCCGACACCATCGCCGACGCCCTCAACACCGTTCTACCCGACGAGCCATAGGCCCGGCTGCAGCCGTCCGCGACCGCCCTCCCGCACCTGAGAGAACTTGAGATCAGGTTCGGGGGAGGCCGGCACCGCGAGGCAAAAGCGTTTCGGCCGCCTGTCCGCAAGAGGGCGCGGAGCCGAAACCTGGAGCCGGGATGTCGGGCGATGCGTTCCGCGACGGCCGCGCCGCCGAAGCCGGGCGGCCAAAGGCGGCCCCGCACGTATGGGACGCCCCGACAAAGAGGGTCTGCTCCACAACACGGGAGGTGATCCACGGTGCAAACCGTGATAGCCGTTATAATAGCTGTGCTGTCTGTCGCTGCCGCAGTCGCGGCCCTGATGCACGCAGGCAAGGTGCGCAAGCAGGCCGAAGCAGAAACCCATCAGTCCCGGGCCGACAGTCAAGCCGCGCTGGAAGAGGCAAAGAAGGCCATCGAGGCCGATAGACGGGAGCTGAAGCTGGCCGCCAAGGAGCAGGAGATCAAGCTCCGCGAGCAACTGGACGAGGAGGCCAAGAAGGCCCGAGCCGAACTGGACAGGAACAAGAAACGCCTCGATGAGCGCGATGACAACCTGGACAAGCGCAAGACTGAACTGGAGAAGCGCACCAAGGAGCTGGACCAGAGAGAAAAGCACCTGGAGACCCTGGAGAAGGAAGCTCAGGACCTGGTGGGCGCCAGGAGGGGTGAACTGGAGCGCGTCGCTCAGCTCGACACCCAGGCCGCCAGGGACCTGCTGCTTTCGGAGGTCGAAAAGGAGACCCGCGCCGATTCCGTCAAGCTGATCCGCAGGATCCAGGAGGACACCAAGCGAGAGGCCGAGAAGCAGGCGGCCGAGATCGTCAGCGCCGCCATCCAGCGCTGCGCCGTGGACCAGACCACCGAGACCACCGTTTCGGTGGTACCACTGCCGGGCGATGAGATGAAGGGCCGCATCATCGGCCGCGAGGGGCGCAATATCCGCTGCTTTGAGCAGCTCACCGGCATCGACCTCATCGTCGACGACACCCCGGAGGCCGTGGTGCTCTCCGGCTTCGACCCGGTGCGGCGCG
>CAYRFY010000022.1:0-25435 GCA_964423635.1 uncultured Armatimonadia bacterium
TTCACCCCCCTCCTCCCGTCGCCCGCGGTGTTTGCGGGCGTAAGGGAGAGGGGGGGAGGGGGGTGAGGCGGCCGTTAGCCGTTCTCCCGGCCGTATGCAAAAGAGGGGCCGGGGCTGAGGACGCTCCCGCCTTGCGGGACCGTTCGCCGTTCACCCCCCTCCTCCCGTCTCCGCCGGTCGTTTGGCGGAGTACAAGCGGCTCGAAGAGACGCCGAGAGGCGGGGCAGGGGGGTGAGGCGGCCGTTGCCGTTCGCCGTTCACCCCCCAGTGGGATCGCAGCCGTCGCCCAGACCTGATACGCCGAGGCAGGCAACAGCCGGCCTATCCGCGCCCCTTCCGGCGCTCTGCCTGACCGGAGGCCCACCATGCAGCCCGTGCCGATCTGCCTGATCGTCGACGACCCCTGCCCCGGTCTGCACCTGTACTTCATCCACGCCGCGCGGCGCGCCCCCGAGGGACGCGACCCGCTCACCGCCGACGGCAGGCCGCTGCTGCCCACGATGCCCAATGCCATGATAGAACGCTTCTGCGAGATCGCCGAGGAGTTCGGAATCCGTGGCAAGTTCTCCGTCGTCCCGCGGCCGGGCGTAGCCGGCTCGATCAACTCGCGCCTTGAGGGTGTGGCCCCGGATGAGATGAAGCGCTGGCTGGACGTGGCACGACGCCGCGTTACCCCCCAGTTCGACATCACCCCCGAGATGATCACCCACGACTGGGCCATCGACCTTTCCACCCTGCAGCCGCTCTCCGAGAACGAGCACGACTGGTCTCAGCGTCAGACGGTGGAGACCTTGCGGCCCTACATCGCCTTCGCCCTCGAGGAGCTTAGGCAGGCCGGATTCGATGCCACCGGAGTCACCTCGCCCTGGCACTTCGGCGAGCAGGTCGAGGCCCACTATGCCCGGGCGATTCTGCAGGCCCAGGAACAGGTCTACGGGCGCCGCGACACCTGGTACTTCCTGAACTTCCGGGATGCCGTGGACGCCCGGGCCGAGGTGATGATCCGCGAGACAGATGCCGCCGGAGTGCGGCACTCCTGCGTCAGCGTGATCGCCACCTGCCACGACATGATCTGGCAGACCATGGACAGCCCGCGCACCGACCCGGAGTACATCGGCCAGATCGCCGACCTGTACCTGACGGCCGACGGCACGTCCGGGCGGATCCGCGAGCTTCTAGACGGCGGCGGCGACATCGTCCTGTGCACCCACTGGCAGTCTCTGTTCTCCAATGGCACCATGACCGGCCTGCAGGTGCTGGCGAAGATCGGACAGCGCGTGCGAGACGCCCTGGGCGATGCGGTGAGGTGGATGAAGTGCTCCGAGCTGGCCGCGGAGGCGCTGCGCCGAACCTGAACCGCGAATGGGGCGTCGATTGCCCCGGGAGGGCTACGATGAGACCGATCGAAACGCTGTTTCTAACCGGCGCCGGCGTGCACGACTGGTCGCGCACCACCCCGTTTCTGGCCGGATTGCTGAAAGACAGCGGCCGCTTCGCCCCCACCATCACCACAGAGCCCTCGGCGGCCCTGCAGGACGCCGACGCCCTGGCGCAATACGACCTGCTATTCACCGAGTACCACGGACCGGAGTGGAGCGAGGCGGCCAAGAGCAACTTCCAGCGGGCCATCGCCTCCGGCACCGGCCTGGTCATCCTGCATTCGGCCAACAACGCCTTCCCCGGCTGGGTGGAGTACGAGAAGATGGCCGGGCTGCTCTGGCGTGAGGGGAGCAACCACGGCGACTACCACGAGTTCTTGATACACATCGTGGATAGCGAGCATCCCATCACCCGCGGGCTGGAGGATTTCCGGCAGCCCGACGAGCTGTACCACAATCTGCAGCACCTGCACGACGTGCCCGTCCACGTGCTGGCCACGGCCTATTCCAGCCCCGAGCGCCACGGCACCGGCAAGGATGAGCCGATGATGGTCGTGATGCGGTATGGTGAGGGGCGCGTGTTCCACATGATCCCCGGCCACGTCGCGTTGGTCTACCCCGAGGGCGCGAGCATGGCATCCTTGGAGAACCCGCCCTTCCAAAGGGCGCTGCTGCGCGGCTGCGAGTGGGCGGCGAGGGGTGAGGTCACGCTGTGAGATGTGCCGGCCCGTCCGCCCGGGCCCTCCGGGCTCCGGCGTGCCACAGGTGCTGGGTGGCCCGATGTGGAAGGTGCCCCCTCGGCGGCCGGGCGCCAAGGTGCCACACCGACGACCGCC
This sequence comes from uncultured Armatimonadia bacterium, assembly GCA_964423635.1. GTDB lineage: Bacteria > Armatimonadota > Zipacnadia > Zipacnadales > JABUFB01 > CAYRFY01. Next base: position 2,216 of record CAYRFY010000022.1, read on the forward strand.
CACGTGCAGTCCCGGGAGGCAGAACATGACGGGTCACTGGATCGATGCAAGATTCGCCCTCGGCACCGCCTGTGCGGCATTCGCGCTGTGCCTCGCGGTGGCCGGGGCCGCTGAGGAGAACGGGCGGAACGAGGATACGATCTGGACCACCGCCGCCTCGCTGGCGCCGGGCTTCGGGTTCTGGGTCCGTCCCGGCGACATCGGCGGCACCGAACCGCTGGGGGAGACCTCCCGCTACAAGACCTCCGTGGTGGGCAGCGGTACACTCACCTGGATCGCCGACCTCCCGCGGCCGGGAACTTACCACGTATGGCTGCGCCACTTCGGCAACCCGTCGACGGAGGTGCTGGTCAACGAGTGTGCTGTGGAAGGCGGCAGGGGCGGTCCGCCCACGGGCGGAAGGTACGTCTGGTGGCACCTGGGACAGGCCCTCCTCGACAAGGGCCCCGCGCACGTGGATATCGTCGTCGATCAGGCGGCGGTCGATGCGGTGCTGCTCACCTCAGACCCCGGCCTCGATCCGGGGAAAGACACGCTTCCGGAGCCTTTGAAGACGCCGGTCATCCGCGGGCCGCGCCGCTATCGTAGCGATGCGCACCTGCGATACCGCGCGGGCGTGGCCCGGCTCGTGGCCGGCCGCATGGCCGACCCTTATCAGGAGCACTGCAACGACCTCGTCCCCACCCGGCGCGAGGTGCTAAGGACCCTTCACCTGTGGGGAAGCCCCAACCAGTACGTGACGGGCACCTTCTTCCTTCGGGCTCTGCAGGCCGCCGAGGAGGTGGAGGTCTCCTTGCCGGAGCTGATCCTGGCCGGGCGGCGGCTGGGCGCGAGTGAGCTGGACCTGAGGGTTGCGCAGTTGCGCGAGCGGTCCATCGCCGCCCACGCCGAGCACACCGCCCTCAGCGGTACCGGCCTCGTCCCCGATCTGCTGCTGCGCGACGACCGCACCGGCTTCCCGCCTGCCGGGAGGCAGGGCGGCTACGGCGGCGGCCGCTGCGTCACCGCCATCCCCGCCCACGAGGGCCGACAGGTGTGGCTCACCGTGCGGCTGCCCGCAGATTGCCCTCCGGGTGAGCTGCAAGGCACCCTCCAAATCCGCGTCCGGGGCAGTTCTGCAAGAACCCTCGAGATCCCCGTCACCCTCGAGGTGCTCCCTGTGGACCTGCAGCCGGTGGCCGGTTACTACGGCTCCTTCTACCGGGCAAGCATCGCCCCCGGGACGGAGGGGGCCATCGGCGCCGAGCAGTTGCTGGCAGACCTGCGCTGCCACGTGCGCCACGGCCTCAATGCGGCCACGCTGTACGACGGCGCCCCGATGATCGCCTATGCCAGACAGGCCGGCATGACTCAGCCGCCGGTCTCGATGCTCCCGCGCACCACGGGCGCCCCCGGTACCTGGGAGGAGGAGACGCTGCGGCAGGTCGCCGCGGCCAGGGCCCTCGGCTTTCCCGACCTGTACTTCTACGGCGTGGACGAACCCCACACCGACCAGGCGATTGCGTTGGCCAGGGCGGCCGGGGAGCGGGCCGCGGAGATCGGTATCCACGCGCAGGAGTCCTTCATGGGCCCCGGGGACTATGAGAAGCTCAAGGACGTCACGAACCGGCCGGTGTTGATGACCTACAACTTCAACATCAGCACCACCGGGCACGAGCTGGTGCGGTACGCCGCCGACAAGGGCTTCCGGCCGATCTCCTACTGGTTCTCCGACTCCAGCTCTCCCATCAAGAGCCGCGCCCTGGTGGGCCTGTACAACACCGCCTGCGGCTACCGGGGCGCCGCGCCGTGGGCCACTCAGGACTACGGCGCCGCGGGCCCGACCACCGGCTACTTCTACCACTATCCCGATGCCGCCGGCGAGTCCATCCCCACCCTCCGCCTGCAGGCCCTGCGGGACGGGATCGACGATGTGCGCTACCTGCAGGCACTCGACCGCGCGGTGGCCGCGGCGCAGCAGGAGCTGGACCGTCACCCGGGCAACGACGTTCTGCACCGGGCGCTGGAGGCGGCCCGAAAGGTGCGCAAGGAGCGCTTCGAGTCCATCGCCGGCGGGTATGTGACATACATCAGCGGCACCGGCGCCGCGGCCCTGGACGAGGCACGAAGAGACATGGCCCGGGCGGCCATTGCCCTGGAAACAGCCCGGCTGTCTGCCTCGCAGTAGCGGCGGCCATCAGGCCGCCAACCACCAGGTAGGCAAGGAGACGACCAACATGCGCCTCTGCCATCGTGGCTTGCTTAGCGTGCTACTTTGCATCCTCCTCGGAACCACGGCCTGCTGGGCCCAGGACACGGCGCCACAGGGCAACGTGGTCTTGCCCGCGGAGGCCACCGTGTTCGGGCCCTTCGCCCGCGAGGACGCAGTGCCCGCAGCGGACTTGCTCTCGCGTGTGCCTGAGACGCTGCCAATCGGCGACAAGACCGCCGCCGGCCGGCCCGCGAGCTTCGACGCTCAGCGCCGCCTGGACTTGGCCCCCTTCTGCGGCGAGGCGGTGGGCGATACCGCCTGGGTCTACCTGGCCTTCACCGCCGAGGCCGCCGGCCCGACGACCTTCGGTTTCGGTGCCGACTGGTGGTACGAGGCCTACCTGGACGGGCACCTAATCTCCGAGACCCTCAGCCGGGGCGACCAGGGCAACGAGGCGTGGCCGCCGAGTATCCGCGACTTCCTCGCCACCGTAGAGCTCTCCGCGGGGCCTCACGTGCTGGCGGTGCGGCTGGTGCGCGGCTCGGGGTCGGCGGCGCTCGCCGTCGGCGGGCCACAGGACCTCAGGAATCCGGACATCCGCAAGTCGCCTCCACCCCCCTCGGCCACGGTGAGCACCGTCACCGCGGCCGGCTACCGCGAGGGCCCGCCGGCGGACAGAAACTGGCGATTGATTTGGAGTGAGGAGTTCGACGGCACCGCTCTGGATACGGCCAAGTGGGAGGTGCATCCCCAGGACCGCTGGGACTGGCCGGGCATCGAGACAAGCCCCTCCCCGGACAACCTGTCTCTGGACGGTCAGGGCACCCTCGCACTCCAACTGACCCGCGACCCGGACGGCACCGTGCGCCACTTCGGCAGCATCAGCAGCCGGTTTGGGAAGGCCTACGGCTACTTCGAGACCCGCGTGCAGTTCTCGCGTCAGCCCGGCTGGTGGACCGCCGTCTGGATGGCCGGATATCCCTATGATTGCGGCGTGGACTGCTTCACCAATTCCCAGGAGTTCGACATCTTCGAGGACTTCCACAAGCCCAAGACCGAGAGCGATATCAGCCACTGCTACCACTGCAGCGTCAAGCTGGCCGTGCTGCCCGCCGACCAGGGGGATGCCAAGGGTCTGGGCGAGGGGCGCATCCTGGGCAGCACGGAGTTGGGCCGGACCTCCAGCGGGCGCAAGGTACTGATGGAGGACTACGACGGGTGGCATACGGTGGGCTTCCGCTGGACGCCGCTTGAGCATATCTTCTATGTGGACGGCCAAGAGACGCTGCGGCAGTCCTATCGCGAGGTCCCGGTGACCAATGTGCCGCAGAAGATCTGGATCAGCGGCTGCCTCAGGACCCCGAAGACCGAAACCCAGAGGCCCTTCTACGGCCGCCTGGAGGAGGCGAAGCTGCCCGACCGCCTGCTGGTGGACTACGTCCGCATCTACGAGGAAGACACCGGCACCCGCACGCCGCCGAAGGTGATCTTGAGCCTGAAGGGCGACGGACCGTTCCCGGAAGGAGAACCGGTGAGCTTCGACGTGGAGGCCACGGCCTCCGAGGGCAAGGTAGACTCGATCCTGCTCTTCTCCATGGGCCGTATCCGGGCGGAGCAGAAGGTGGACGCCGCCTCGGCGAGGATGACCTTCACCGTCGACAACCTGTTCCGTGGAATCAAGAATACGGTCATCGCCATGGCCCGCGACGACGCCGGCCTCGTGGGTCAGTCGGCCCCGGTGCGCCTCGAGCTGATCACGGGCAAAGAGTTCACCGGAACGCCCTGGCAGGGCAAGCCGCAGGGCATTCCCGGCACGGTGCAGGGCGGCGGCTACGACGAGGGGGGCAACGGCGTCGCCTTCCGAAGCGGCGTCCTGGGCCCCAGCGACGCCCGTCTGGAGTTCCGGAAGACTGAACTGGGGGCGTTGCCGGAAGCGGTGGAAGTCGGCTGTGACCGGGCGCAGTGGGTGTGCTACGAGGTGGATGTGGAGCAGGCCGGTCAGTACGACGTGGAGTTGTTCATGAATCGGCCGGACTATTCGACCAGGAGCCTCAGCCCGGAGGAAGGGGCGCGAGAGGGCACCATCCGCCTGTGCCTGGGGCAGGCCGGAGTGCTCGGCGAGGCATTGGCGCAGTGGAAGCTTGCGGCCGCGTGGAACTCGGGGGGCGGCTGGCGGGTGCCTCAGAAGTCGCTGGGCGGCAAGACCGTGCGCCTTCCCGCCGGCCGGCACAAGCTCGTCATGTGCTTCGACGACATCAATATTCACTCCACGTTCTTCTGCAGGCTGGTGTTCACCAGGGCGGCAGGGGATGATGAGGTACAGGACTGAGGAGGTCGCTGCGGGGACAGCCCGGCCGCCCTGGAGCGCCACACCGGCCCGGAGGCGCCCCGACACCCGTTTGTGCCTGGATCGACGGGCCGCAGGCCGCCGCGCCCCTGCGGCGCTTACCCCTTCGCCGCCAATCCCGCGGCAAGCCGCGCCACCGTTACTTCCAGGGCCTCGCCTTCCTTCCACTGCGCCATCCCGTCCGCCGCACAGCGGGCCGCGAAGTCCTTCAGAGCCGCCGGCGTCGCCGCCCGCTCCTGAGCGTCTTCCGAGGCCATCGCGCTCTTCACCCGCCGCATCACGGTGACGTACTCCAAAGACAAGCGTGCGTGCTTGACCCGGGCCAGGACCTCGGGCCTATCGGCGACGCGCTCGGCCTCGTCGAAGAGCGCCTCACTTTGCTCCGTGATCTCGGGCGTCATGAGGGGCGCGACATCGTCGATGCCCCCCGTGGCGCACCAGCCGCGGAGCGTCCGCGACTGTACCCGTTGCCGGGAGAGCTGCGGCCGCACGTGCGCACGGGAGTAGCTACCGTTCGTCCTCGGCGCCCGGACGGACGATGGGATGCTGGCGCACGCGGCCGGGCTCGATGAGCGTGACGTTTCCGAGCAGGACGTCGGGAGACGTGCGGGGGAGGGCGGCCGCCACCAGTGCCGTGAGCTGCTCGGCGTTCCAGGTGTCCGGAGCGCGCACGACAACGACCCCGGGCGGAAGCGGGAGTCTGATGGGCCAGGCGAAGCCCAGATCGCGCGTGAGGATGAGGCGGCCCTCGCGGCCGGCGAGCCGCCAGAGGAACTCGTCGCTCTGCCCGACGTGCGGCGAGGACGCCACGTCGAGCACGTCCGCGCCCTGCTCGCGGAGCCAGTCGACGACAAGTCGCGGCACGTTCTCGTCCACAAGCCACCGCATCGCCTACGACACCATCACAACGCGTCTGTCCGCGATGACCTCCGCGGCGTAGCCAAGCGCTGCCCGCACCTGCTGCTCGCTAAGCCTGTACTGCTCGCACACTTGCTCGACCGTCATCCCTCCGGCCAGAGAGCCGACGACTACCTGGACGGCAACGCGGGTTCCCTTGACAACGGGACGGCCGCCCTGGATGGCGGGGTCCTCTGTGACCCACTCTGACCAACCCACGATCATCACTCCCTACACAACGGCTTGGCGGGATACTAGCACTCGGCCGCGACCAAGTCAATCCCCAAGACATCCCCAGGGCACGGCCTCCAGCCCCGGTGACCCCTACCCGCCCTTCCGCTCCAGTACCGCCCCGGCCTGCCGCCACCACGGCAGGGGCATCGGCCGGCGCGGCGGGCGATCTGTGCCACCCGTACCTCACACGACCGACGCACCGCCCGCCCCGTCGCCGCGGCTAATCCCGCTTCGCCGACCATTCCCAGTAGCTCTGGTCCTGGGAATCCCCGAAGGTACCATTGATCTCGCCGCCCGCAAGCACACCGATGTAGTGCTGGTCCACGCTGGGCCGCACGAATCGGACCCTGCCGGAGGCCGCGTCGTAGTCGATGTCCGGGAGTTCCTCCGGTCCGGCATCCAGGTCAAGGCTGCCCGTCCAGCGGTCGCCGATGGGCTGGAGCGTCATCTGCCCGGGAATCCCGTTGAGAGTTGCGGTCCAGGTGCCCTCCGGAGGAGCAGATGACGTCGCGCGTGGCTCGACCTTCCGAGGCTCCTCGGGACCGGGGGCCTCCGCAGTCGCTGTAAGGTCCGAAGGACCGTGAGGCGCCGCGCAGCGGCGTCTCTCAGGCCCGGACTTCAGTCCGGGCATTTGGGCACGCATCGACACGTGCGCCCGCGAGGGCGCTCGGTGTGCCGTTGCGGCCTCCCACGATGGCACGCGCACAACGGGGAGGATAGCCCGGGTCGCCCCGTACGCTCGTGGCGGTGTCTTCCCATTGGGCCGTGCCGGACGCCGAGCGCCCTCGCGGGCGCACAGGAGTTGGTGGCATCTTGTGCCCGGACTGAGTATGTGTTTACCGTGGTCCGGATGCCGCCCGCCGGCCGTCGTGCCTCGGGCCGTCTGGTCCCGCACTGCGGCGCCGATGGCCCTTCGGGCCGCACGACACACGGCGCACGACCGGCCCCCGCCGGCGGAGGGCGCCAAACACATACGAAGTCCGGGCCTGAGAGGCGGTCCCGCGACGGCGGGACCGCCGCGCGGTCCTTCGGACCTGACGGCGACGGCGTACGGAGAACGGCCGAGGGCACGGGGCGCCACACACATACTCCCGCCCTGCGGGATCGCCGCCCGGCCGTGACCCCGCCCGGCCGTCAGCTCTCCGGAGGCCGGCCGTCTCGCGAGCCGCCGGGGTCAATCCCGCGCAGTTTCGCCCTGCAGTAGGCCACATTGATCAGGTCCCCGATCAGCGTGAGAAGCAGCACCCCGAACGCTATCCACAGCGGCCACGGGCGCCAGAGCACCAGAATGGCGGCGACGGCCGCGGTCATGCCGGCGCCGATAGGCAGGACCCGCAGGGATCTTCGCAGGCCACTGCGCAGTTCCCGTTCCCTATCGCGCCGCCCGTCCCGCATCGAGCCTCTCCCATGTTGCCCACAGTGGTACCGTACGGACGCGCCGGAGGCACGCTCTCATTGGGCCAGGCGAATCTCCCCCAGGCGCGAGGGCTCATGGAAGGGGCCGAACGTCGGGGACCACGCCAGCGCCCTGGCCATCCGGGTCGCCCGCAGCGCGTTGAAGTACAGCCTCTCGCCGGGCTTGACCCCGCCCGGCACCAGCTTGTCCAGGGGCAGCGCCATTCTCACCGTCCAGCGGTCGGGCGCCGAGACGTTCGAGTGCAGCACCACGCCGCTTTCCCACTCCGAGGTGGGCTCGTCGTAGGCCAGGTCGCAGTGGACACCGGCGGCATTGAGGCCCATCTGCCGGTAGCGCGGGCCGCGCTCCCTGGCGAAGAAGACCTCCCACTCGTCCTCATTCCACACCGTGATGTCTCCCCCCAGCACCAGCTTGGAGGGGTCGATCCCGGTCTCCTGAAGCTCCAAGTACAGGTACCGGCCGTCGTGCGCCATGCGGGCCGTCACCTGCCGGTCCGTGGGGTCGCCTCGCAGGCCGCGCCAGCCCCCCAGCTCCGCGGCGCTACGCCAGTCCACCTGCTCGAGGTCGCCCTGCGCGGCGGGCACGCGCGGCACGTCGGCGTCCGGTAGTGACGTCGCCGCCAGCGCCTGGACGCGCAGGAAGCTCTCCTTGCCCTCCCGCATCCATCTGTGGACGCCACGGTCGAACAGGCGCACTCGCTCCTGGTGGGCTGGGGTGCCCCGGCGCGCCAGGGACCGCGCCTTTAGCATCAGCCGGCCATATTCGCGCATCCGCTCCTGGGTGCCCAGGTGCAGCCACGCCCGCGCCTCGGTCTGCGCCACACCGCTGCCGGGGTGATTGGCCGGATCGGCGTAGGTGGCCTCCATCGACTCGTAAAGCTCGCGCATGGGGGCCGCGGCCGGGCCGTAGTAGCGCTGGAAGAACTCGGCGATCTCGCGGTCGCCATCCAGCGTGGGGTCGTCGGCCAGACGGAAGGTCAGGTACAGCTCGAGCTGATCCATCAGCGGGCTGCGCTGGCCCCCGGCGATGTACGAGGGCTCGATGAAGAACCCGCGCACCCCGCTGCGGTAAAACTGCGCGAATTGGCCGGGGATGCTGTGGGCAAAGAACCCCGGATAGGGCCGCCAATCCTGCTCGCTGGCCCACAGGCTCGGGTAGCAGTAGTACAGCCATACGAACTTGGGCCGCGCCCGCGACTCGTCCGTCCACGCCTGCAGCACGCGCCGGTCGTTCTCCATCCGCTCCCGGCTGTAGATCAGCCGCGTGGGCAGGCACAGCATGATGGACACGTTGGGCTCCAGGGGCTCGCGCGTCGGCGGGTACACGTACTGACTGTAGGCCAGGGCCGTCAGCCACTTGTCCGGGTGGGTCTTGCCCACCTCCCGCGCCACCCGGTTGATGAAGCCGAAGATGTAGTCGCTGGCGATATCGTTGGAGGTGGCCGCAGTGCCGCGCGTGGGCTGTTCGCGCAGGAGCGCTTGGCACCCCGGGCAGGGGCACCAGTCCGCGCTGTCCATGGGGACGAGGGCGTAGTAGTCGCCGGCGGCCACCGACTTGTGCTGAACCACACCCTTGTCGAAGTACTCGCGGGCATCGGCGACGACCTGGGCGATCACGTCGGGGTTGCTGTAGCACAGTTGCACCGTCCAGTCGCCGGATGGCTTGACGAACCACTCCGGGTGCTGAGCGCCAAAGCGGGAGTAGAAGCCCTCGAAGGAGTGGTTGGCCTCGTAGGCCGACCCGCCCTGGCGCATCCGGCGCATGTACAGCCGCGCCGCGCGCAGGTCCAGCAGCGGCGACGGATCCGGGCGGTTGAGGGTGTCGCCGATCAGGTCCGCCGGCAGCGCCTCGCTGCGGAACACGTACCGGTAGATCATGGCGGGCCTGCGCCGGACGTCTTGCCCGTCGACGGCGAACGTCGGGCGCTGGGGGATCACTTCCCCCAGTTCCGTAGGCAGGTACCAGCGCACATCGCCGAAGCGCTCGAGGAAGTCATACACAGCGTACACTGTGCCCTGCTGCGCGAAGTCGCCGGGGAAGGTGCCCGGGTTCTGGTAGTCCATGGCCCCGAGGTCCGACGCATCGCGCCCCATGAGTACGAGGGCGCCGGGCCGAAAGCCGATGAGGTACTCCTGGGGGCCGAAGTCGGCATTCGCAAGGCCCAGCGCCCGGGTGGCGGCGCTCTCACCCACGAGGATCGCGGGCGTGGGGGGCGGGGCGGCGTCGGTGACCATTGGCACCGTCGCTCCCGTCATCTTGCGCAGGTGGTACTGCAGCTCCGCTGCGGCGAACTGCGCCGCCCGGGTCGGCTCCGCCGCCAGCACGATGGCGGCTGTCGGCCGCCCATCCTGCACCAGCGTCAACGGCTCGGCCTGCCCCGCACCCACTACGGCGAGCAGCAATGTGCATCCCACAGCATACGCCAGGCCTGGTGTTCGCATGACGGCACCCTCCTCGAGGATTGTCTGCCGGTGGCGCGTCGCCACCCGAGGCCGAACTGCACGCCGGCCGGTCGGGCCAACTCCCGCCCCGCTGCATGGTTGCCGCGTAGGTCGGGCTTTCCCAGCCCGACTCCGTGCCGTCCGCCGTTGCCGTCGGCCGTCGTCGTCGTCCCGCCCTGCGGGATCGGGCTTTCCAGCCCGACGTTCGTTCGTCGGGCGACGGCAGACGGCACCTCACTGAGGCCAGCCCAGGTTCGCCTCCCGGGCCCGGCACGAGTCGTTGCCATCGCTCACATTGACGATCATGGGGTCGGTGATGGTCCCGCGGAAGGCCTGCAGCTTCTCCACCGCGGCCCTCTGCTTGGCCTCGTCATCGCCGGCCTGAGCAAAGGCGATACTCGCCTCGACGCAGAGCTTCGCGTGCTGCAGACCGGTGCTCAGGAACGCGACTTTGGCCCGCGCATCCTCGTCCTGCGCCACGGCCGCTGCTGCCAGGGCCAGGAGTCCCTCGGCAGGCCCAAAGCACTCCGGCGGGAAGCGCCTGGCCGCGGTCTCGGGATAGCGTGCGTACTGCCACAGCCCGTCCCTGAAGGCATCAATCTGCTCGAAGCTGTAGCGCTCCCAGTAGTCCCAGTAGGCCCTGACGTGCTCGGCCGCCGGCCCGAAGCATGAGTAGTACTCCTCAAGGACGCTCTCCGGCGGCCGGTCCGGGTCCACATGCAGCCGGCCCAGCACGTACAGACACAGACCCATCGTCGACCACATGCCGGTCAGGCTGTCGAAGTCCGTGCCGATCATGCCGTGCCGGGCGAAGAGCTGAAACTCCTCCGCCCACTGCCGCGACCAGTTCACCGGCATGCAGTAGCCGTGGAGCAGGTAGTTGGGGCGCAGAAACAGCGTCGCTCCGGCCTCCTCCCAGCCCAGCCACTGGCGCAGCACCCAGTCCTGCTGCTCGGCCGTGCGGGGAAAAAACACGTCGGGCACGTAGCCCATCACCACCTGCTTATCCAGTTGCAGGCCGGTGGGGGCAAACACGATGTTGCTGTACGCATATCCCACCACCTCGGCGTCCGGATCGTGCTCCCGGGCCAGCTTGAGCACCTCCATCTGGAAGTGGGCGTACCTTCTTGAGACGCAGTGGACGTTGTCGTAGGGGGTGGGGCGCGGCCACGGCGGCTCCGGACCGTCCCAGGCCAGGCAGTTGGGGCAGCAGCAGGCGCCGGGACCGTCGTTCTCGCAGACATTCACGATCTCCCGGACCCCGGGACGGGCCTGCTGCCTCGCCCACCAGTTCTCCACGACCTGCCGGTGCAGGCCGGGATTGGAGACGCACATCGACTTGTCGGGGTGACGCACGCCCTGCGGATCCATCTCAAACCAGTCGGGATGCCGGGCGAAGTACCGCTCGCCCCACGCCCCGAAGGAGTGGCCGTACTCCATGCCGTCGGCGCCGTGCATTGACATCCGGCGCATCCAGAGCAGCTCTTCGGCCCGACCGGTCCTCAGCCCGCAGAACCTGAAGCGGGGCAGCACCGTCTCATCTCGCTCCTCGATCCGCAGCGAGACGGTCCTGGGGACGAACTCCCCGGACTGTCCCGGCCATAGCCAGCGCACGCCGAGGCTCCGGTCGAGGACCTCGTAGACGCCCAGCAGTGTGCCGGCCGGGGTCTGCAGGTTCAGCGGATCTCCGCCTCGGTCGCCCCCGACGATGTAGGCGGCATCGCCCGATGTCCGTATGTGGTAGGCATCTCGCGGCAGACTCGCCGCGTCGATACCCGCCTGCCGGGCCGCCCGCGTTGCCCCCAGGTAGAGGCGCTGGGGCGCCGCGATCGGGGCGTCCACCTCCTCGACGATCTCCATCCTCACGCCCGTTGCCTTCTCAACGTACGACTGCAGCTCGCTCGCGGCCAGCTTTGCCACCTCGCAGGCCGCAGTCGGCACCACGATCACGGCCCCCTCCTGGTACTCAACCGCCGCGGGGCAGACACCGGCCATCGCCACCAGCGCCAGCAGCCCGAACGCGCTCAGCTTGTCTCGCATCCTGTCTCACACCTCGGTCGCGATGTGCACACTCCGCGCCTCTGACGTTCGGCCGCGGGAAGCCGCGCCCGCATGCCCGGATCACACGGCAGGCACATTCGTCGGCGAGGGTGTGTCGGCCTTCGGGCGCCTTGCCGCCCGGCGACTGCGGAGCGTGTGGGCTACTGTCCCTTCCGGGACTCCCGTGAAGCCCTCCCGACAAGGTGTACGCGACCTCGGGGTCGAATGCTGCCTCCCTGACGGTCCGCGCTCGCTGCGGAAGCCCTCAGCGGCGCCGAGCCTTTCGCCGGGCTGCGCCACACCGGATAGCCGGCGGGAGCATCAGACTATGGCCCTGCCTGTCGCAGCCTGGATGGTCGATGAACTGCAGCGCCGCAAGGCGCTATGGACGGACCTGTTCGCCGGCAAACCGCTGGAGCGGATACCCGTTGACCTGCGGGTCTGCGTGCCCTCGCCGCACACCACGCGCGAGCAGTTCCGGGACGGCGACAAACAGTTGGCGGCGGCCCTGGCCAATGCACTGGCCACATGGGAGCATGTGCCCTCCACCGACGCGATCCCCGCCATGCGGCCGGACGTGGGATGCTCCTGCCTTGCCGGCGCCTTCGGAGCCGAGTACTACTGGGGAGACAGCCCTCACCAGACGCCGGGTATTCGTGGCAGGCGACTGACCCTCGACGGCCTCGCCGAGCAAGTCGAGGCGCTGCCCACCCCCGACCCTCGCTGCGATGGCTGGCTGCCCGAAGGTCTCCGCCGCATCCGGCGGTTCGCCGAGGCCGGCGAGGGCTTCATCCCGGTGTCGCTGCTGGACGCCGCGGGCGGGGTCAATGTCGCCGCCGATCTGCTGGGCATGACCGAGCTGATGCTGGCCTTCTACGAGCAACCACAGGCTCTGCACATCCTGCTGGGCAAGATCCAGGACCTGTTCGCCGCCACCATCCGCGCCGGCATCGAGGCGGCCGGTGGCGAGGGCAATATCACCACCACCGACTTCCCGGACACGTGGTTCCCCGAGGGTCTCAAGGGGCACGTGAGCGACGACATCTGCGCGGGCTACGGCCCGGACATCTACGCCGAGTTCTCAGCACCCTACAGTGCCCGTATCTACGCGGAGTTCGGGGCGGGGGGCCTTCACAACTGCGGCCCCAATCCGTGCCACGCCGCCTATGTGGCCCGTGCACCCTGGCCGCGCAGCATCGACCTTTCCGACCGGTACAGCCACGACGATCTGCCCAAGCTCAAGCGATCCCTGCGACGCCGGGCCTTCGTCTACCTGTCGTACTGCGAGGGTCCGGGGCCTGTGGAGTGGTACCGGCAGATCATGGAGCTCATGGCGCCGGATGTGATCGTGGTGCCCACCGTCGGTGTCGGCCCCGACGACGGGCCGGAGGAACTGTGCCGAGAGTTGCAGGAGATAGCCGGGCAGTACGCCCAGCGCATGGATTGGGGCTGGGACTTGCCGTGCGAGAAAGTAACCGAGGGCCGTCCCGAAAGACGGACCTGAAAGCTCGATCCCAGGAGCCAGCCGCGCCACGATCAACGAGGAGGCCGGCCGAATGAAACTCGCCCCACTGCAGGTGCTCTCCGAAGACGAGATTCGCCAGATCCACGAGGCCACGATCCACATCCTGCAGCACGTGGGAGTTAAGGTGTGCAGCCCGCAGATGCTACAGTTGCTGCGCGAGCGCGGGCTGTCGGTGGATGTGGACAAGCAGATCGCTTACTTCTCGCGGGCGGTGATCGAGACGGAGGTGGCCAAGACCCCCGCGAGCTTCGAGGTCTGCGACCGCGGCGGGCGCCCGGTCTTCTCCCTCGGAGACGGCACACCGCGCATCGCCGCCGGGCACAACGCCGTGTTCTGGCTGGATTCGGAGACCGGCGCGACGCGGCCCTCCACCTGCGCCGACGTGGCCTTCTTCGCCCGCGTCTGCCAACACCTGCAGCACATCGACATGGTGGGGATCCCTGTGATGCCGCAGGATGTGCCCAGCCGGCGCGCAACGCTGCTGTACGGCGTGCGCGCCGTGATCGAGAACTGCGAAAAGCCCGTGTTCTTCTCCACCGATAACGCCGCCGTCAACCGAGCCTGCATCGAGCTTCTGCGCGCCGCCTTCGAGGGCGATTGGCAGGAGCAGGTCTACGGCATCAGTCAGCTCTCACCTACGAGCCCACTGACCTGGGAGAGAGGGGTGCTGGAGGCGATCATGGACACCGTCACCACCGGGGTGCCTCTGGCGATCCTGCCTGAGCCCAACGCCGGGGTCTCGGCGCCCTTCACCCTGGCGGGCCTGCTGACGGTCAACAACGCCGAATGCCTGTCGGGGCTGGCCATGATCCAGATGCTCAAGCCCGGACACAAGACGATGTACGCCAACTCGTGGACGACCACCGACATGCGCACGGGCGCGGCGCTGGTGGGCTCGGTGGAGACTTCCATCTGCCGCATTGCCGGGGCCCAGCTCGCCCGGTTCTATGGGGTGCCCTGCCACACGACGGCTCCCAATTCGGACAACCACGCCCACGACGAGCAGAATGCGTGGGAGAAGACGCTGAGTACTTTCTGTGCGGTGGGCGCGGGCAACGACCTGATTGTGAATTGCGGGATGTTCGCCACCGGTATGACCTGCAGCCACGAGCAGCTCGTGATGGACGAGGAGATCTCGGCCCTGTCGCGGCGGCTGGCCGACGGCGTGCAGGTGGATGAGGAGACCATCGCGCAGGACCTCATCGAGCAGGTCGGGCCGCAGGGTGCGACGTACCTCACCGCCGACCATACGTTGCGCTGGCTGCGCTCCGGCGAGTACCACGTCCCCGGCGTCGCGGTGCGGGGCCCCCTGGCAAGCTGGCAGGCCGCGGGCCGCCCGGACGCCGTGGCCCTCTCGCGGGCCAGGGCGCAGGAACTCGCGGCGCGGCCCGTGCCTGCGCTGCACCCCGACCGCCGTCGCCGGCTGGACGATATCATCGCGGGGTTTGGTGGCTAGCGTGGTCACGACGTGGCGGGACGGGGACTGGCGGGTTGAGTGCGAGCACTCGGGCGGGCGGCTGGGGCGGATCGCCTGGCGCGGGCGAGACCTTCTCACCGGGCCGCATCTGCCCGGCGGCGTCTTTTTCCCCCCGGACCCCCGCTGGGGACAGTACGAGACCCGCCCGGTCTACGGTTACGACGACTGCTGGCCCTCTTTGGAGACCTCAAGCTGGCCGGGGCGCGGGACAGCCGTGCGCGACCACGGGGAACTGTGTTGGCTCCCCTGGTCCGTCGTGGTGCAGCAGGCCTCAGTGCTGGCCTCTGTCGCCGACCCTGAGGGCGAATGGCTCTTTTCTCGCACGCTTTCGTGCGACGACGGTGCGCTGCGGTTCGACTTCACCTGCCGGAACACCGGCGACTGCCCTCTGTGCATGGGCTGGGCCGGCCACGCGCTGGTACCGCCGGGCGCCGTGGTGGGGCTGTGTCTCCCGAACTGTGAGGCCGTCAGGCAGGAGTACCCGTCGGTCGCCCCGGCTCAGAACCGAGCACCGACCACCGCCGGCGCCGTGTGGCCCTGGCTGTCCTCGCTGTCACCCGGCGAGGCAGTCATGCTGGTGCTGCGAGACTGCCGACCACCCGCGCTCACCATCGCACTCGACGGCCTGCGCTGGCGGCTGACGATCGAGGAAGTGCCCGGCCCGTCGCTGGGCCTCTGGTACAACCGGGGTGGCTATCCCCCCGAGCCCGGGTCGTCGCGCGAGGAGTTCGGAGTGGAGTGGATGCTGACCGCCGAGTGCCTGCTGAAGCAGGCCGTCCAGAACGGCTCGGCGATTACCCTCTCCCCCGAACAGGAGTTGCATTGGACCGTCATTTGGAGTATCGAGGAGACATCATGAAGCCACCTGCAGAGCCGACCGCCGGGCAGCCGTTCGACGCCGCCGACTTCGCGCGTCCCCTGGCCGAGGGCGAGGGCCTGGTCTGGGACGATCCCCGGGAGATCCACTCGGTTGCCGCAGTATTCGAGGGCCCTGTCCCGGAGAACCCGGGGCTGGAGTACTGGCGCTGCCGGTGGCCGCAGGTGCGGCTGCCGAAGGACCACGTCGAGGGGCGCGGCTCGTCGGGCTGGTGGCAGCTCGGGGACTGGTACAACGGGCAGTGGCAGACCGCCGATGCCCAGGTGAGCGTGGACGGCAACCGGGCGACCTTCAGCTTCCGCCCCCTTTGCGCCCACGAGTTTCCGGAGCTTCAGGAGTTCCCGGTGACGTTTCGGACCACCACGAAGGTCCGCCTGACGGGTACCGACGGACAGAGCCCGGTGCAGTTCCTGGCGCGTACGGATTCGACGCTGCGACTGCGGACGGTCACTGTGATGTGGGCCGATGCGGGCCCCAAGCCGCCACGCTTCGAGGTCTTCAATGGATGGATGCAGTCGGCCGAGTCGGCAGACCCCAACCGGACCCTCGTCCGTCTGTGGTGCACGGAGAACACCGACCCGCACACCTTCGACGGGACCCTCCTGACGATCTCTACCGATGAGACAGTCACGGTGGCGCTGCAGGACGTGGCGGCGGGCCCGGTATGGGTGCCCCACCTGGGCCTCTGTGTGGTGCCGGGTGAGGATGCCCGGGACTACGCGGGTGTTTGTGCCGAGATGGTGGCGGGGGCGCAGCCGTGCGTCTACGACATGGTGGCACGACTGCCGGAACAGACCTGGCAGCGCGCCTGGACGAACATGGTTCCCAAGCGAGGCCTGCTGTCCTTGCCGCTGGCCGCCGACGGCGGCCGGCACAAGTTCGGCCTCCAGCCCGACGGCTCGCTGCGGTACCGCACGAACAACGAGGTCCTGCTCACGTGCCGCGGTGCCGACAGCGCCCGTCTGCAGCAGGATGCAGACAGCATCCATCTGAGTCTGGGGTTGCCGGCACAGCATCGTGAGCGGACCATCCAGGAGGGAATACTGCCCATCGGACTGACCCTCTGGGACACGCCGGAGGGCACCATCGAGCAGGTCGCCTTTGCGACGGTTCTGGGCGGCACCGATCCGGCCGGCCCGGCGCCGGAAGCGGACGCCTTCGGCGTGTGCCTGATGCGGCTGTCTTTCAGCGGCAGCGGGCGGTTCACGATACCTTTGACCTTCGAGGCCGGCGATGCCACCGAGAGCGTGACGGTCGACGACAAAGGCATGATCTGGGCAGGTGACAAGCTCCGAGCGGCGCTGGATACCGGTGGTCGGGGTGAGATCGTGTGCGAGGATGCGAAGGTGGCTTACAGCGTGGAGCTGGACGGCGGGCCCCATTCGATCACGCTCCGCGTACCGTACGTGTGGCTGCTTCCTGAAGAGATCCGCAGGCTGCAGGCCCTGGACTTCGACCGGGAGCGCGAAGCCGTGGCCGGCTATTGGCGCCGCATGCTCAAGAAGGGCATGGCGCTTGTGAGTCCCGAGCCCGAGCTCAGCGAGTTCCACGCCGCGGTGGCGGCCCACTCGCTCATCAACGCCGAGCTGGAGCCGGGCGCTCGCAGGCGCTTCGCCCGAGCGGGGTCTTTCACGTACCTGGCCTACGGCAACGAGTCGTGCATGATGATCGTTGACCTCGATCGCCGCGGGCTGCACGATGCGGCACGTGAGTGCCTCGAAGGCTTTTTGCAGTACCAGGGCAGCGTCCAACTGCCGGGCGACTTCCGATCGCAGGAGGGAGTGCTCTGGGGGTCCGCCGGCTACGAGCACGGCGGCTACAACCAGCACCACGGCTGGATCCTGTGGTGCCTGATCGAGCACTTCCGCTTCACTCGCGACGACGCATGGCTGGCGTCGGTGGCCGACAAGGTCCTGGCGGCCTCGGACTGGATCATCCGCGAGCGCGACCGCGCCCTGCCGGCCGACAGCCCCGAGGCGGGGCTGCTGCCCCCCGGGAACCTGGAGGACATCACCGACTGGTGGCCGTGGATCAGCACCAATTGCTACACCTGGCGCGGGCTTGATGCGGCCGCCTGGGGATTGGGGCAGATCGGCCATCCGCGAGCCGAAGAGCTGCAGGCCCACGCCGACGACTACCGCAGGGCGATTCTCGACGGCTTCACTCGGGCCGCCCGGCGATCCCCGGTGGTTCGTCTGCGGGACGGCACATATGTGCCACACTTCCCCTCACATGTCTATCGCCGTGGGCGTACCTTCGGCTGGATCTGCGAGACCCTCGAGGGCGCCATCCACCTGCTGATCTCCGGCCTCCTCCAGCCCGGAAGCCGCGAGGCGGGCTGGATACTCCGCGACTTCGAAGACAACCTCTACCTCAGCGAGCAGTACGGCTACAGTATCCAGGGCTTCGCCGAGCACTGGTTCGACTGGGGGGGCTTCTCCATGCAGGCCTGCCTGCTGCTGGATGTGGAACCCTATCTGTACCGCGACGACGTCAAGCACGCCCTGAGAGCCGCCTTCAATGCGCTGGCCGCGAACTTCTATCCCGACACCCGCATGGCCGCCGAACACGCCCTGCCCGAATTAGGCGACTGGGCCGGCGACCACTACAAGAGCCCCGACGAGGCCAACGCCTGCGGCTGGCTCAGGTACCTGTTCGCCCGCGAGGACGGCGACCGACTCCTCCTGGGGCAGGCCGTTCCGACCGCCTGGCTTCGCCCGGGGTGCCGCTGTGGCATTGAGAGGGCCGCGACCCATTTCGGCGAGATGAGCCTCATCTTCGAAGCCGGCGATGACCGGATCACGGCACACCTCGACGCCCCGGTCCGGAACCCGCCTGCACAGATACTGCTGCGATTCCGGCCTCCGGCAGGGCAGACCGTGGCCTCGGTACAGGTGGACGGGGGGGTGTGCTCGGCTACTGCGGACGGCTGGGTGGTGCTGCCGGGTGACATCGGCAAGGCAACGGTGACCGCTCGGCTCGGTACCCAGGGCCGGCAGGGCGCATGAGCCCGCAAGGAGGCTGCTCATGAGTGTTCAACTGTGCCTTTACAAGCCACTGCTTCCGCTTGCGCTCGCTCTTGCGGCCTGCACGGCATGCGGTGCAGCCGACGAGCCGGTGCTTACCCAGATCCTCGGAACATGCCTGGACTACACCATCCCGCCTCCGTCGCCGGCCTCCATCGAGCAGGCTCTGACGGACATCGCGGGCCACGGTTTCTCCATGAGCTGGGACGCCTCCCCTGCTCCCTGGACACGGGAACTTCTGGAGAACCGGGGGCAGCTAGACTACTGCCGCGACATGGCCGCGAGACTGGCCCGACATGGCATGGGCTCCGTATTCGTGTTCCCCTGGGCCTGCCTGCTCCCGGCCATTCCGGATACGGGCCAGGCCGCCTGGATCGGCGAGAGGCTCAACCCCGTCACCGGCGCCTTCGAGAGGAGCACGGAGAACCCTCAGTGGAACTTCGGCTCAGCCGAGGCCAGGGATGCCTTCGTGGCCCGCGCCCGTGCCCTGTTCCGGGCGGTGGGTCCCTTCGACATGTACCTCGCCGACGAGCAGATCATGGCCTCCCCGGGCGACAACGAGCCCTACATCAACAGGATGAGCACCTACTGGACCAGCCCGACCTACAGCAGGCAAGCTCTGGGAGCAGCGGACGCCCCGGGCTCGTTCCGCCACTACCTCGCCGCCCGAGGATACCCGGAGGCGGCGACGGCCAGATTCCCCGTGACCACGGTCGCCGTCGAACCCGGAGCGAAGGCCAACATGGGCCTGCCCGCGGTCCCGCTGAACGCGGGAAACGCGGACCGTCTGCAGACCGACAACGAATGGCCGAGCAGCCCGCTGTGGCGGCACTGGTACGACTGGCGCACCGAGGTCTACAAGGAGTGGGTGGACGGCGTGACCTCCGCGGCCCATGACACCTGGGGCAGGGAGGTCAACTGGCAGGGGTGCGCCCTTGCCGCGCCATACTACTGGTACGACGAGGCGCTGGGGCTCGACCCCGACAAGATAGCGAGCGTCCCGCATGTGGACTACCTCGTCGCGGGGTACTACTCCGGCATGAACTTTCAGGCCGTCAAGACCGCCGCGGAGAAGCATGGGAAGAAGTGGGGGGGCATGGTGGAGCTGAGCCACTACGGTCAGCGGGAGGGCGTGACGCCCGGAGCGATCATCGACATTTTCAAGGCCAACGTCGAGGCCGGCGCGTCCCTCATGCTCGCCTACGCCGGAGCCAATTACCGTACGGACCGCCCCGACCCCGGCGAGACGGGGGCCTACTACATGCCGGCTCAGGTCGCCGCCTGGGACGAGTGCATCCGATGGCTCCGGCAGGGACGCGGTGTCAAGCGCGTTGCGCAGGAGCCGTGAGACCCTGCCCACCACCTGCGCAGGGAGTGCCGCCGTTGCCTGGTGCAATGGGAAGGATGGGACTTAGAGTCGCAGGCCGTGCCGTTGCCGTACAGCCCCGCAAGGGGCGACGTATACTCGCTACGGGCGTAGTATGTGTTTGGGGCCCCTCGCCGGCGGGGGGCGCCAGACACATACGGCCCCTTAACGATCCGCAGGATCGTCGGGGTGCCGCAGAGCCCCGGGATCCCGCGCATGCGGGACCGTCTGCAGGTCCCGTCCGGGCTGTGCATAGCCAATAGCCGCAGGCGGGGAGGGGGCACGCCAACGGCAACGGGGAACGGCCGGCGGGGCGGTAGCCACGGTCGCGCGGCGAGTCTCATCTGCGGCCCAACGCCACCTGCAGCTCCGTCTGTCGCTCAACGTCCAGACACACGAAGACCCTCTCGCCCTCCTGCCGCCATTGCCCCGTATCGAGCCGCCCTGACCGCGTGGTCTCCTTCAGACGGTGCTCGTCCACGGCGACCGTCTTCACCGCCCGATCAGCGCGGAAGCTGAAGGTGAACCCGGGGCAGTCGAAGGGGCTCTGCAGCCGGACCGTGGCGCCTTCCTCCGTCGCCGCCGAGCAGATCCGGCAGGCGCGGGCCGTGGCGTAGTAGCGGGCGATGTCGCTGCACTTCATCCACTGCACCCGGGAGCCGTAGTGCTTCTTCATCCGCGGCAGCACGCCCGCCAGCACCTGCAGCCCCGTCTCTCTTCCCTCGTCCATCAGCGACCACCAGTGGTTGTACATCACGATAGTGCTGTCGCTATCGATCATCCGCGGGAGCACGCCGCCCTGCCCGTCTGCCGTGATGTGCTCATCGACGATGGCCGCCACGTCCTTGCCATGCCGCGCGGTCAGGCCCATGTCACTCACCGCGCCGGCTCCGCCGACACTCACCACCGCCTCGCCGGCTGCCGCGTCCAGGAGCATCAGTCGCGGCTCGTGGTAGTCGTACCGCTCGCAGTGCAGGAAGTACCACGTCAGCGCCGGACCGCCCGTGGCCTTCATCGCCGCATGGATGGCGCGGACGTAATTGCCCTCATTGCGGATGCCGAAGTCGCAGGGCGAGGTGACGCCGTTCGCCGGCAGGCCGATGCTTTGCAGCGCCTGCAAGGCCCGGGCGATGTACCCGGTCAGCGTCTCGGCGCTCTGCGTCTGCGACCACTCGTGCTCGGGCGCCTCCACGCCCAGGGGCAGGTCTGTGGCCGGGTCGATAACCGGTCCATGCGAGATGATCTCCGGGGTGATGTCGAACCGCGGCAGGATGCGCTCCTGCACCACGGAGCAGAACTGCTGCAGTTGCCGCCGCCGCAGCGGTGACTTGAGCCTATCCACCATGCCGTACTCGGCGTTGTAGGGCAGCACGGTGAACTTGCCGTGCACGCCGTAGCGCTCGCAGAGAGCCAGGAAGTCGTCGCAGAAGGTCCACCAGTCCACGCTCTCGCCGGCGGCGCGCCTCTGGGCCACCGCCTCGGGAGACAGCCGATCGGCGTAGATGGGGGCGCTGTCATCGATGATCAGCGATATCGGGCACAGCAGGTTGGGCGGCTCGGGGCAGAAGTGCGTCGGCATGGGTCTCTCCTATCCTGCACGCGTGCTCGTTCGCCGCCCCTGGAGACGATCCTCCCCTCGGCGTGCCCGGGCGCTCGGGGCGCTACTGTCCGGCCTGGACGCCTCCCGCCCGTTGGGGTATCCTCTTTGCCGTCACCCGGCGCCCCTACCTACGTCCGGGGGGCCGCGCAGACTGGTTTCGGAGGTCTTCCACCATGTACAGGGTCGCGCGGTGGTGCGCGATCGTCATCTGCCTGAGCAGCGGAGCCCCGGCGGTGGTCCACGGCCGAGCCACAGGCGCCGCCTCCGGCTGCCCTGCGCGAGTGCTGGATTGCATGACCCTCGTCCTCGACGGGGAGGGGGGCCTGCTGCGTTCGGCCGCTGTGCCGCACGCGCCCCGCGTGGTCATCGGCCACGGGGCCTTCGAGCGCCGCCTGGCGGTGCAACTCGAGGTGCTGAAGGAAAGCCCCGTGACTCCCCCGAACCCGGAAGTCCATGTGACCGGGCCCGTCCTGCGGCTGACCCTGCCCACGGCCTCCCTCGCCGCTGAGGCGCAGCTTGACCTGCGAGCCGATGCCGGCGCGCAGGAGGGGGAGATTGCCCTCCTGGGCTACGAGCGTGACGGGGTGTGGGTCGTGGATGAGGCCACGGCCGCAGGCGACGGCCTTCGCGCCGTGGTCCCTCTTCTGGATACCTCCGGCAATCATCCCGGGCCAAGAGACGACCTCACGGTGGTGTATTGCGCCTCCCTGAGCCTCGAGCCCAAGACCGGTGAGGGCGATCCGGCCCTCGAGACCTATCGCCTGCAGGCCGGCGGCTGGGCGGAGTATGTTGGCCTGTGGAAGCAGAGTGCCGAGGAGCGCGTGGCCCTCATGATCCACGGCTTTCTCGGCGGCACTCGCGGCGACCTGCTGGCCCTGGGTCGCGAGCTTCTCAACCAGCCGGGCTATCGGTATGACGCCGTATACGCCGTGGAGTGGCACGAAGGCCATGGGATCGAGAGGATTGGGGCCAGTTTGGCCCGGACCATCCGGGACAAAGTGCCGGTGGGGCAGATCGACATCTTCGCCCACAGCATGGGGGGCCTCGTCGCCCGCGCCGCCATCGAGCTTTCTGACGCGGCCTCGAAGGTCAATCTGCTGGTCACCATGGGCTCGCCCCACCTGGGGCACAGCCGGGCCGGTGTGCTCAGCACTCTGGTCATGCGCTCGCCCTCATGGGCCGCGGAGCTTGCCGACCTTCAGAGGGGCTCGGGGTTCCTCAGGAAACTCAACCAACCCAGCGCCACTCCCTGTGCCTACCGGCTGCTGGCGGGCGATACCCCCATCAGCCCTCGCCCCTACTGGGCCCTTCCGTTCTCGGTGCTGATGGCGGGAGCCAATGACGGCATGGTGGAGACCAGGAGCGCGGCGGCGGACCTCATCGGCGAATGCGCCTCGTACGCGGTCAAGGTCAGGCGCCTGAACCACGCGGGCATCCGCAGCGACGGAGCGGTGCTCGACGACATCCGCACCTGGCTGCTGGACCTCTACGGGGGTGACAGGCACGGCCTCGATGGCGCGCCCCTGGTATTCGTCCCGGCCGGGGAGTTCCGGATGGGAGCCGACGACGAGCAGGAAGACCTCAGCGGCCACTGGCCCGGCAGCCGCCCCGTCCACCCGGTGCGCATCACCCGGGGTTTCTGGATCGCCAGATGCGAGGTGACCTCCGCGCTGTTCGCCGCGTTCCTCACCGCCTACGGCTCGGACACGGACGCCGACGGCCACCGGCTGCTGAGCATGGAGGACGGGGGCTGCCGCATCAGCCTGACCGATGGCGTCTACC
>CAYRFY010000023.1:0-2817 GCA_964423635.1 uncultured Armatimonadia bacterium
ATCATCCAGTCCACGGCACCCACGGCAATCATGTCGGTGCTGTTGGCCGACCTTTTCGACCTGGACCGCCGCCTGGCCGGCGCCCTGTGGCTGACGACCAACATCACCGCCATCGTGCTGGCACCCTTGGTGTTGGTGATCGTCAGGCTGCTGTAGGCTCGGGCACAGGCCATCGTCCCGTATGATGGTCTGTGCTCCCCGGACGGCGATCGGCTATCCGGCGTTGCCGGCCTGGTCCTGCCCGGGCCGGTCGCGCCGGTCTCGCCTCGGGCGGACTCTGACTTCCCGTGCGGCGCCGGGGAGAAGCCTCCTCGTGGCAACCGGCCTCAGGCCCCGGACCGCGAACTGATACAGTACGCCCTGGTAGACGACGAACACGAACCCGTCGGCCACGGCGATGGCGGGGGGCGGCGCGAAGGCGGTGGAAGCGGCCGGTGCGGCCGGGCGGTCGGCGAGGTCGGGAGCGGGCAAGAGGTCCGCGGGCCCGGGTGCGCCGGGGCCACCGGGCCCGGTCTTCTGGGCCATTGCGGAGGGGACGAGACAGAAGGTGATGGCCGTCAGCAGCAGTAGATGGATGCGCATCGCTGTGGCTCCCGAGGCGACACGAATGAGAGAGACAAGAGCACCCGCCGGAAGGCGACGGGCGCTGCAGAGCGGGTGGCCCGGACGGAGGGCGCGCAGACGTCACCGCGGCTCGGGCTGAGGCTCCACAACCCTCTCCACCGTGTAGACGTGCTCGCCGCGGAGCAGCGCGCCGGCGCTGGCCATCTCCACTTCCTTACCACTGAGGACCTCGCAGGCCCGCTCCCTGGGCCCCAACTGAACCCGCATGTCCACGTAGGGCCAGTAGACCCTGGTCTTGTCGTCGGCCGTGTCCCATCTGACCCCCACGCAGGTCCAGACATCGTCATCGTTGTGCAGCAAGGTGCGCTTCACCATGAAGTCCCGGGTCCGACGAAAGGCCTCATTGGCATAGGCCACCCGGGTCATCTGCTCGGGGTGGTCGCTCAGGGCGCGGCCCCTGTAAGTGGGCAGCGTGTAGTGCAAGGCCACGATGGGGGTACAGTAGTTGGCCACCATGCGGAAGTAATCGTTGGTGTCGCCGGGGCCGACGTTGTGCACGAAGTGCCCGCCTTTGTACAGCGTGTGCGCCTCGGGCGGAAGATCGCCGAGTGCGGCGGCGTTCACCCCGGCCGGACCGGCGCCCTCGATGAGCACATCCTCATACCCCATCTCGGCCAGGTCCTTCATGCGGCGGAAGGCCGGGATGAGATTGAACCGCGGGTGCAGCGGATCGGCATAGTTGACCGCCGAGGCCACGGCGGCGAAGCTGTCCAGCCACAGGCCCGCGATCCCCACATCCCGGGCCTTCTCAAAGGCCGTCAGCGAATAGTCGTAGTAACCGCCGGTCAGATCGGTCCATGTCAGGCGGCCGGCACCGTGTGACGTGCGGTTGCCGTCCCTGCGCTTGACGAACCACTCCGGGTTCGACTGCCAGAAGGGCGACCCGGCCGGCAACTGCCCGGTAGGCGCCGGGGCGTAGACCTTCATGTCCAGCACCTCGGCGGCGTCACACAGCGCCCGCAGGCCTTCTTCCCCGCCGCCGTAAGGGGACAAGTCCAGGCCCGCGGTGGGCTGATCGAGTCCCGGCGGGCTCTGCCCGCCGCCGGTGTCCTCCCAGATGCAGCCGGGCCACAGGCGTTCGAACCCCAATGACTTGGCCTCCTGCAGCATCGGCAGCAGGTCGCGATAGGTCTCGGTGGTGCCGCCCGGAACCAGCCCCTCCGAGCCGCGGACACACAACCACCGTGTCCCGGCAGGAGGAATGCCGAACTGGGCCCGCAGCTTCGCCACCATATACTCGTAGCAGCGGGTGTACTCGTCCTCGAAGGCCAGGCCCTGCAGGTCATCCTGTCGGCAGAGCAAGACACTGCGCCAGGGGGTGTGCACATCACCGCCCGGCACCATGTGGACCTCGTCGGAGAAGGCGGTGGCACCCTTGCCGGCGGGCTTCTCCATCCGGGTATGGATCAGCGGGGCGGCCTCGTCGAACTCGTAGGCCAAGAGCAGCGTGCCCAGCTCATTGCCCTGGAAGTAGAAGGAGGGGGTGCGAAGGAACTCCACCTCGCGGCGCACCTGGAGCGGCTCTGAGGAGGTGAGCCGGTGCGGGGGCACCATGTAGAGCCGGTCCGAACGCCCGCCCAGCTCCCAGTGGGTCAGGTCGACGATGCGTCCGACCTGGGAATGCTCGCTGCGGAACACGTACTGGTATGAGAAGCCCACATACCACTTGCCGCTGATGGCGACCTCGTCGGGCCGGATCACCAGGCGTAGCTCGTCCTCCTGAGCGCCCGCGTCTTGCGACAACTTCAGCACCACCGCGCAGCGGGCGCCGCGGTCGATGCTGTCCACCCTCATGCGGGTGTAGCGTTCGCCCGCCACGGTCTCGACAGCAGGGCGCATGGGAGGGGCAGGCGCACACACCGGGGCACCGTCGATGGCAATGGCCCCGAGGCCCACAAAGTCGCCGCGGGAGTTCACAACGAGTTGCACGGTGGTACCGTTGGCGAGGCGAAGCTCCTCACCGGCCTGAGCGCCGGAGAGGATCGCCAGCAAGAGCACCGTCGTCAGATGCCGCACGTTCATCCCATGGCACCGCTGCAGATGGTGGGTGGCTCCGTGCAGAAACAGAACCGCGCGGGTGACCGGCCGCAATGACAATACGCCGGAAATCGCCACGGCGTTGCGCGTCCCTTGTCTCGGTGTACACCCATTGGCTTATGGAACTATCGGCCCGTGGCACACGGAAAGATCCCG
>CAYRFY010000023.1:2827-8635 GCA_964423635.1 uncultured Armatimonadia bacterium
GTATTGTCTTATTGGACAGATGAGGACGAAATCCTCCTCGGGAGGTGCCAACAACATGCAAGATGAATTTGACTGCTTCTTGCCCCGCCCGACGCGACCCGTGCTATCGAACCCGCCTACTGAGGTGCCCCTCATGTCGGACGTACAGATCACCATGGTCCGCCCCAACCTCGACGACCTGCCCGCGGTGTGTATCGCTCCAGGATATGAGGTGAAAACGGCCGCCGACTTCGACGATCCGGTTGCGGTCTGGATGGAGGCCATCAACAACTCCTTTGAGAACACCACCTGGACCCGGGAATGGGTCGCGGAGCAGTTCACCAGCAAGGAGCAATATGACCCCGAGGGCGTGTTTTTCGCCATGCACGGCGACACACCCGCAAGCACGGCCTTCGCCTGGATCGACGAGCCTTCCGAGCAGGTCCTCGGGCGGGTGCATTACGTTGGTACCGTCGCGGCACATCGCAAGCAGGGGCTGGCGCGGGCCATGGTGCTCACGGTGCTGCACCATCTGCGCGCCAGGGGTCTGGTCCGGGCGATGCTGGAGACCCAGCCCTATCGTCTTCCGGCCATCAGTGTGTACCTGAATCTAGGGTTCGAGCCGGCGCCGGGCGACGTTCCCGAGCAGCAGGCGGCGTGGGAGCAGGTGATGGAGCAACTGGGGAGGCCACAGGGATGAGCCGCTGAGCCGGGGCCCGCAAGTGTGGTGGGGCGTCAGTCGCCGGGCTCCATCCGCTTTCCCGGCTTCTCCTCTTCCTGCGCCTCCTTGAGCCTGCAGATGGGGCACACGCGCATGCGCGTCTGAGCCCCACAGACCTCGCAGGGGCCTTCGGTGGTGGTGTCGTCGCTCTCCGGGCGCATGACGGTCCGCATTGTGTGGAAGAACTGCAGCTTCCCCATGGGGGCCAGGCGCTCAAGGTGATGGAAGACCTCCTTGAGCCTGTGGGCCTCGTCCTTGAAGTGCGGACAGGGCTCCCGCATCACCGGCAGCCCGATGAGCTCAGCATAGCGCTTGGTGGCCTGTTCGGGGATCTGGATCAGAGGCTTGGCCTTGGCGGGATAGCCGGGGCGGGCGGGCAGCAGCGGGGCCGGGCTCTCGGGATGACCGGAGAGCACGTTCTTGAGCATGAACATGAGCTGGTCGTCCAGGGTGTGGCCGACGCAGATGACGTCCGCCCGGAGGCGCTGCGCGATCCTGGGCAGCAGGGCCCGGCGCACGGCGCCACAGACCGCGCAGGTGCGCCACTGGCCCACGGGCGAGACGGTGACGCCGTAGTCTTCGGCCCGCTCCAGCTCCAGGCTCACGGTGCACTTGCGGGCCTGCTCGCGGCAGACCTCGATGCAATCCTGCGAGTACGGGCCCAGCCCCATGTCCAGGTGTATGGCGGTGAGGGTGTAGTTCAACCGGCCCCGGGTGCGCGCCAGCATGTCCAGCAAGGCGCCGCTGTCACCGCCGCCGGAGATGGCCACCGCGACGCGACAGCCCTTTGGGATCATCCGGAAGCGCCGGACCGTGGCCTCCATCCGGCGTCTGACGAACTCCGGATAGCAGCGCGGGCAGAGGGCCTTGCCAAACTCGCTGATGCAGATGAGCCCATCGGTGCCGCCGCACTTGCAGCAACTGCCGCTGTGGAAAACCATGGCGTCGGCGCCGGCCGCGGCGGACGGCGCCCCCGGTCGGAGCGGGTCGTCACTTCTGCTGTTCATCGGTCCCTGCGCTCTCGGACTGCTCGGGGTCCTGCTCTTGTTGGGCAACCTCCTGGGCCCCGGCATCGGCCTTGCGCAGGTCCTGCTCGCTCTCGCCGATCTCCTCGAGGCCGACCAGGTCCTTGGCGGCGTCCCCGAGCTCCGCGGCGATGCTCTTGGGGATCAAGAAGCCCACCATCCCGCGCTTGCCCAGGGTCTGCAGGTACTCGGTGAGCGAGAACTCGATCTCGCGCTTGCCGACCCTGTACTCCTCGGACATCATCGCCACCAGCTTGTCAACCGTATGCTCGCCGTCGCAGTGCAGCCAGACGAAGGAGCCCACGGCATCGAGGGTGATCGGCTTGGCCTCGGGGACGAAGAACATCCAGGCCAGGAACTTACCGGTCAGGTCGGTGCGGCGGGGCAGGATCACCTCCACCTCCCCATCATCGTTCTCCCGCCACTTGAGCGCCGGGTTGCGCACCGGACGGGCCTGGAGGGCCTGGTCACGGGTGAGCTGCGGCTTCTTGGGTGTCCGGCGCGCCCACGGCATCAAACTCATGGCCCTACTTACCACATCACCGATGTCCAACCGGCTTCACTCCCTCGTTGGGTCTGACGGCTCGTCCGTCCGCGGCGGCATGCGGGTGACGATGGCCGCGGCCTTCACCGCCACCACAAGGCAGGCGATCACCCATGCCAGCCCCAGCAGTAGCCACACCAGGGCCTGCCCGGAGACGGGGCGGGTCGTCACCGCGGTCTGCGCGGCGTCGTAGTCCACCAGGCCGCCACCGACCCGGCTCCGCACCAGCAGCAGGCCCGCGATGCAGGCTATCATCGCGGCCCATATCCGCAGCAGCGCCGCGCGCAGCCTTCCGGGCGCCAGACCCCTGCTTTCGCCACTTATCCACACAAGAGCGCTAACCAAAGTCCCCATCAAGAGCGCTCCGACGCCGAAACCAATCCACTCGCTGACGCTCAATGTGCTCTCCTTTGGGAATGGCAGGTCGGGCAATGGCCTCCCAGAAGCCCGCCCCCACGGGACCGGGATCGATACCCAGAGCCTCACACACGGTGGCCCCCAGATCGGCGAAGCTGCGGCGCTCGCCCAGGCCAACTCCCTGTCTCACCCCGGGGCCGCAGGCCAGCACCGGCACGTACTCCCTTGTGTGGTCCGTGCCGGGCATGGTCGGGTCGCAGCCGTGGTCCGCCGAGATAAGGAGCAACTCCCGCGGCCGCAGAAGCGCCCTGATCTCACCGACGAACCCGTCCACGACCTCCAGGGCGGCGCCGAAGCCGGCCACGTCGTTTCGATGCCCGTACAGCATGTCGAAGTCGATCAGATTAGCGAACAGAAGGCCGGTGCCGAAGAGCGACAACTCGTCGCGCACCGCCGCCATCGTGGCCCCATTGCCCGCCGTATGGATCGCCTCGGTTATCCCTCGCCCGGCGAAGATTCCGTCCACCTTACCCACGGTAACCACGGGCACCAGCGCATCGGTGAGCCTGTCCAGCACCGTGGACACCGGCGGCGGGAGGTTGATGTCGCGGCGACCGGAGGTGCGGCGCAGAGCCCCCGGCGCTCCGACGAAGGGGCGGGCGATAACGCGCAGGATCCGCCGGGCGGGCATGAGGTAGTCCGCCATCGTCTCGCAGGCGCGGTACAGCTCATCGACAGTGGCCACGCTCTCATGGGCCGCGATCTGCAGCACGCTGTCCGCCGAGGTATAGACGATCCAGCTCCCGGTCCGCAGATGCTTGGAGCAGAGATCCTCGATGATCTCGGTGCCCGAAGCGGCCCGATTGCCGATGACGCCTCTCCCCGTGGAGGCCTGAAGATGCGCGACCACGTCCTGAGGGAAGCCCCCGGGGTACGTGGGGAAAGCCCGGGGTGCCACGCAACCCATGAGCTCCCAGTGGCCGATGGTCGAGTCCTTGCCCACCGCCCTCTGGGCCATGCGCCCATAGGCACCTTGCGGCCGGCAGGACAATGGCCGGCCGGGCAGGCCCAGCACCTGGCCCAATCCCAGAGACCACAGGACAGGCAAGCGCACGCCGGTCTGCGCGAGGACGTGTGAGAGCGTGTCGCAGCCGGCATCCCCATAGTCCTCGCTGTCCGGCAGCGCGCCGGCACCGACGCCGTCCAGCACCAGCAGAATAACCCGATCCATGCGCGGCCGGAACCAAGAGCGGTAAGACTCAGTCATTGGCGATGATACCCGCCCGGATTCCCTCCCGCTCCAGCTCATCCCTCAACTCGACCGCCTCGGCCCTGGAAGACGTGGTCGAGACCACGACGCGCCGTAGCTCACGCCCACCGCGCCGGGTGAGCTCTACCACGGGCGAGTACCCCTTGTCCTTGAGGTCGGCCACGACCTTCTGCGCATTGGAGGCATCGTCGAAGGCCCCCGCGGTCACAACGAATCGTCCCCGGGTGCGCTTGGCCTTCGCCTTCTCCGACCGGGCTCGGGTGCTCTCCCGTTCCACAGGCTCTTCGCCGTCGTCACCCTCATCCGCCAGCGAAGGGGCGTCATCCGTGTCCTCCCCGGTACCGTCGCCCTCCTCCTCATGCAACTGGGCACCGTCCTGGGGGCCGGAGGCTTCCTTGTCCTCGATCCGCCGGAGCTCGAAATCGTCGGGCTCCCGCTCCTCCATCTTGACCTCGACCTTCGCCGGCGGGGTCTTGCTCTTCGGCTCGTCGATGGCCGGGTCCTCGTCGGTGGGCACCATGCGCGGTGCCCCGGGGGTCATATCGACGCCGGCCATGCGCCGGCCCAGCCAGTCTCGTCCCAGGACGAAGCCGGCGCAGGCAATGCCCGCGCCCAGAAACAAGACCAGTGACCAGAAGACAAGAGAGTCTCGGAAAGCATTGGTCTTACGGCGTCGCGATGATCGCATGGACGCCACCTCCCGCTTTCGCTCCTGCGATGTAGGCTGCAGCCAAGAGTTTGATAGGCGGATTGTAGCACCTGAAGCGATAGCCGGGCAAGGCGGCGGTGCGGGACGTGCGGTGCGGGACGGCAATGACAGACGGCTTCCGCCCCTCCCCGGTGCGCTTCGCGGTACGAACTCTCAGGACAGGGCTGACGGCAAGGCCCCCCGCAGGCGGGTACACCGGCGACGTCGGCGCGCTTGACAATCCGGCCCACCCCGCCTACGCTGGGCGCACGGACCAGCTTCCTGGAGAGACAATCCTGTGAACGATCCCGCCCTGTGGCAGTTGATCCACCATCTGCGGCGCCGGGCCCTGGAAGACATTCCTCCCGACCTCCCGGCTCCGCAGCGCGAGGCCCACCTGTTTGCCGCGGTGCTCTCCGCCGTGCCTCTGGGCGTAGAGCCCGATGAGACACTGGCCGGAGACCTTGGCCGGGACTATCTTCCCCGCCCGGAGCGGGAAACGCTGGAGGCGGCCATAGCCGCCTGCGAGCCGTCGCCCTGCTCCTCTGTGCCCGCGGAGCCCTCGCCGGCGGAGTACATGGCCCGGTGGTTTGACTGCCGCGCCGGGTACACCACCGCGCACACCTGCCTTTGCTACGAGGAGGTCATCCGAGACGGCCTGGCGGCCAAGATCGTCGAGGTTGGCGAGGCCCTCAAGAGAGCCGACGGTCCTGCCGTCCACACCCTGCGGGCGATGCTCATTGCCCTCGAGGCCGTGGGGCACTGGGCCGGGCGGTATGCCGGGCCGGCACGGGAGCAGGCCCTGGAGGAAACCGACTGCGTGCGGCGTGACAACCTGCTGCGGATCGCCGAGGCCTGCGGGCATGTGCCCATGCAGCCGGCACGCAGCTTCCACGAGGCCCTGCAGGCCATCTGGCTCACCCATGTGGCCATCGGCATCTCCGAGTTGTCGGATTCGTCGCTCTCGCTGGGTCGCGCCGACCAGTACCTGTACCCGCTGTACTGTGCCGACCTGCGGCGGGGGGTGGCCCAGGAGCAATTGCGCGGGCACCTGAGGGACTTCTGGCTAAAGCTGAACCGCTTCGGCGACCCGGCCTGTGCGGTGAACCTCGGCGGCGCCGACGGCCGCGGTGGCGAGCTGTACAACCCGCTCTCGGCCATGATGATCGATGTCAGCCTGGAACTCGGGCTCCCCTCTCCCCTGCTGGCCGTGCGGGTCCACGA
>CAYRFY010000023.1:8645-11048 GCA_964423635.1 uncultured Armatimonadia bacterium
CACCCCCGGAGGTCTTCAGCCGCTATGCGGACCCGGACCTGCTTTCCATGGGGCAGCCCACATTCTACGGTGAGGAGCCCTGCGTGCAGGCCATGGTCCGTCGCGGCCTCTCAGAGCCGGAGGCCCGGCGTGTGGTGATGAACAGTTGCATGGGCCTGGTGATCCCCGGCGAGGAGATCAGCGACATGTGGGGGGGCGTGGTGAACCTGCTGTTGCCGCTGGAGTTGGCCCTGGGCGGCGGGCAACCTCTGCATAACGAGTTGCCCATCGAGGTCGATGTCCGGCCGCAGGAGACCTTCGGCGACTTCACGCAGTTCCGGGAGCAGTTCGCGGCCTATCTACGAAGCCTCATCACCTACTGCGTGGAGCGGAATGCGACCTCTACCCGGTGGATGGCCGAGCATCGCCCTAATCCGCTGCTATCGGCACTAACGAAGGACTGCATCGCCCGCGGCCTGGACCGCGCGGCGGGGGGAGCCCGCTACCACTGCGTCATCATCGAGGGTTTCGGCTGGGCCAACGCCGCCGACAGCCTTACCGCCATCGACCACCTGGTGTTCCGGGAGCAGCGCTGCAGCCTGGACGATCTGGCCCGGATTCTCCGGGATGACTTCGCGGGTGCCGAGGACCTCCATCGCGAGCTGTTGCGGATGCCCAAGTACGGCAACGGCCACCCGGAGGCGGACGCCATGGCCCGGTGGGTGACGGACACCTTCGCCGCCGCGGTGAGCGCCCACAGTGCGGATGGGCGCTACTATCTGCCCTCCTACCACACGCTGACACAGCACGTGGCGGCGGGGATGAAGACCGGGGCCAGCGCCGACGGCCGCCGGGCCGGCGAGCCGCTGGGCAAAAATGCCGGGACGATGCCGGGCAGGGCCACGCAGGGCCTCACGGGGCTCTTGCTCTCGGCAAGCGCCATCGACCAGCAGGCCCTCAGCGGCGGCCAGGCGCTGGACATCTCCATCGACCGGAGACTGGTGGCCGAGCAGGAAGGTAGGGAGAAGTTCCGGGCGCTTCTGAGCGCGTACTACGCCCGAGGGGGTCTGCAGGTGCAGGTCAATGGCGTCGGCGCCGACGATCTGCGGGCCGCCATCGCGGACCCGGCCGCACACCGCGACCTCACCGTCCGCATCGCCGGTTACAGCGCGCGCTTCATCACCCTCCCGGCGCCGATCCAGGAGGAACTGGTGACACGGCTGGAGGCCGGGATGTGAGGCTGTCGTCGTTTCCGGGACGGCAGGTCCCACCGTCCCGGAAACGCGAACGGCCAACGGCTTCGGGCTGAAACTCACATTATGCATGAACACACTGGGGCCGCATTTCGCCATTCACGCGTCAGGAACGGTCGAAGTACTGCCGTTCTCCCCCCTCCTCCCGTCTCCGCCGGCCGTTTGGCGGAGTAAGGGAGAGGGGGGCTGGGGGGGTGAGGTGACGTGAATCGGCGCCTGCCCGGAACCTGCATAATCTGAGTGAAAGCCCGGTTCGGCCGGGCTTCTACAGCTCAAACCACACGTCCACCGCGATGTTCTCCCCGTGCGGGATCATGATCCCCTCGCCGTGGGCCCAGCCCGGGGGCTGGGTGAAGACCACGTCGGCGACGTACGAGGAGACCTTCCGCCCGTCCGCCAGGTCCAGCTCGATCCAGAAGCGCCGGACTTTGAAGTAGTCGTTCCGGGGATTGCGCAGCTCGAAGCGGTTGCGGAAGCCCAGGGAGGCGATGGCCTCCGGCGTCAGCGCCACGCCCACCTGCTCTTCCCAGATGTTCTCCGCCTCATTGCCTCCGGCCGGCGCCATGTTCCCCAGCTCGATGCCGTTGAGCACAGCAAAGCTGCCGTAGCTGTCGCCGGTGCCGGAGAGCCCGACACCGTCGTAGCGCAACCAGCCCTGCTTGGCGGTGCGCAGGTCATTGAGCGTCAGGCCCGCCGTGGGGAAGGGACCGGGCCGGCGGCGGTACAGCTCGGTATTCTCATCGAGCGACCACTTGAGCTCCTGGGTCGTGCTCTCGATACGCATCTCCGCCCAGGAGGCCCAGTCGCCCGAGGAGTTGTCCTCCGGTCCCACGTCGCTGATGAGCTTGAGCGATACGGTCTGGCCGGCCCAGGGGCTCAGATCGGCCTCGATGGGCAGCCAGGCATGAGTGGTGACGGGCTGCTCCCCCGCGATGGTTTGCTGCCCCTCGGCGTCGACCACGGCCACGTAATAGACGATCCCGTCGCCCAGGTCGCTGCCGTCGCCCTTGCCCACCACCGCACGGAAGGCCGCCGGCCGAGCGGGGAGCTCAATCGGCCCGAAGGTCGCGAAGGCATAGCCGGTGCCGCCTGAGTACGGCGGGTGCATGAACAGGCTGTCCTTGGTCACATCGCCACAGGTGGCGCTCCTTTGGACCACATACCCGCTGGT
>CAYRFY010000023.1:11058-21753 GCA_964423635.1 uncultured Armatimonadia bacterium
CGCCGAAGTCCGAGGTCTCCTGCTCGCCGCGCAGACACATGCCGTCCTGATGCTCCGTGGGGAAGGGCACAAGCGGGGTGTACTGGCTGGTGGCGATCAGACCGCGCTCGATGACCTGCGACAGGTCGCCGGCCTGCAGCTCGATGCGGAGAACCTCGGTGGTCTCCTCCTCAGCGGCGCCGAGGTCGATGGTGGCCGTCGCCGGCTGCCCCGGGACCAGGCGCACTGTGGTCTCATGCCCGCGGGCCGCGATCTGCAGCTCCTCCTCCTGCGGCAGATTGCTTCTCAGCCGCAGGTTCAGCTCGGTGTCGTCCAGGGAGACGTCGGCATAGGTCAGGGGGACCACGGTGAAGTCGATCCAGGCGTTCTCGAACTGCCGCCAGACCCGCTGTCCGACTTCGGCGTCGGAGGGGATCTGGAAGAGGTGCTCGGCGGCGCCGCTGACCGTCACCGTCTCCCCGGCCACCACTTCGTCCCGCGGGCAGGTGAGTGCCGTCGCCTCCGGCGTCTCACCGCCCTGGAGGATGTAGCTCACGGCGCCCTCCACGGGGACTACGTAGGTCAGGCCGCGGGAGCTGCGCAGCTCCGCCGGCCCCAGCTCGTTTTCATCCGCGTCCAGTGCCACGGCACTCTCGGCCTGGATGGAGAAGCCGCAGTCGGCGCCCTCGTAGGGGATGACCTCGTACTTGCCCTCAGGCAGGAGGCGGCAGATGCCGATGCCGTCGCCGGCGGCCCTATCGAAGCGCCGGAACCGGTCGCGGCCGTCCACGTACAGGTACGCCGGGGTGGCCGCATAATCGCAGCGGTGACCGTCGGGATCCGCGGAGAGCACCTCCACGGCCCCGTCCGCCGACCAGCCGGCGTAGCCGTTGGGCGGCAGGTCCAGCTCCCGTCCGAAAGCCGTGACCTTCATTCGCTCCTTACGGTTACCGTTGACGGCCGTCACCGTGCCGTCGGAGTAGCGCGTCACTACCTGCGAGCGTCTGTGAACGCCGGAGGCCACGGCCGCCGTGGTGGGAAGCAGGACCCCCTGCGCATCGGCGTAGCGGATCTCCTCGGCGCTCGCCAGGCAATACCGGCTGTGGAGCTGCTGGAGCATGTAGTAGCTGCGCAGCGCGTGGCCAAAGCCGCCTTCGAAGGTCAGAAAGCCCGGGTGACCGAAGGCCACCGTTGCCGCCAGGAAACGGTCGATGGAGGCATCGACCTCCAGACGTGTGCGGCCGTAGTTGTAGTCGCGGCCGTAGAACATCTCCGGGTTGCCCATGCCGAAGTTGCAGCACAGGTCGTGGAGCTTGAGCAGGTCGAAGTCCACCAGCCAGGGGCTGTCGGCGATGAAGTAGTTCTGATCCTGACCGTAGTTGCCGTCGGTCAGGCCACAGTAGAAGCTGTGGTGCCCGCCCTCGGAGTACACCGGGCCGTCCCACGCGGCCTTCTGGTGGAGCATGATCTCCCCGTAGGCGTAGAAGGTGGCGGCGAAAGTCCCCGCACCCGGCACCCGGGCGTCGTAGTCCGTGCGGCTCCACGGCGAGACGGCGGTGTGCACGTCGCAGTAGGCCGTGCTGAAGTGGAACTTATCCTGAATGATGTACGGCAGCTTGGCGGCGTACTCGATGGCCCGCGCCGGCTTGGGGGCATAGCAGCGCATCCAGGCGTGCTGGAGCTGGTTGTCCGAGGTACGACCGGCGATGTCCGTACTCCAGTATTCGTTCACCGGCGCGAAATCGGTGTAGTTGTTGTACGGCCCGTAGACGAAGCCCAGCTCATCTTGCATGTAGCGGGAGTAGTCAAGCTGGCCCTCATCGCCGCCCTTGCCCGGGGCCGGGCGGGTGCGGAAGGTGAAGCTCTCTCCCCCGTCGCGCCAGCCGGTCTCGTGGTCCGTCACGACCACCTCGCGCATCCCGTAGCGATGTACCTTCTTCCAGTATTGCTTGTCGTAGTCGCGATTGCCGGCCCCGTGGGCGCGCCAGACCCTGGTCCCGGCAATGTGCTTCCACGGCGACACCGGATTGGCCACGGTGGGCAGGACTTCCTCGTACCGCGGCGATAGAGTGATGAAGAACCGCTCGTAGCAGTCATTGCGCACGCCGTCGGTGCGCGGGATGTACCGCGCGCCACCATTGTACTGCACCCCGCCGTCCAGCCCGTTGACCGCGAAAGGCGTCGAGGCGTTGGAGAGGTACCAGTCCAGGTGGCCGGAGAGGAACAGGGGCGCCTCGGCGCTTCCCGCCACGGCGATGGCCGGTCGGCCGGGGCTGTACACATAGTACGGAGTGGCCACCAGGCGCGGGTCCTGCATGCCGACGGCGGTGCCGAAGCGCACCTCCGCCACATTCCCTCCGCGGGCCACCGTATCAATGACCAGTGACTTGCCCCACAGGCGGTAGGTGAAGGTGGCCTCGGCGGAGACCTCGCCGGCGCTCAGGCGCCAGCTCGATTGCACCGTGTCACCCTGGATCTGCGAGCCCAGATGCTCGGCCTTCTCGGGAGCGACGACCTTGTCTCCCACCGCCAGCATGATGCCGCCGTCCACGCAGGGCCTTACCGGATCTTCTCCGGCCCAGGTGGCGGTGAGGCCGGAGAAGGCGCCCTCTTCAGGCCGCAGGCGGTAGCTGAGCTCGCCGTCACTTCCTGAGTAGGTGAGCACGAAGGCCTCGCCATCGCGAGCCAGGGCGGTCTTGTAGTCGGCGGTGAGGTTGGCCGGCAGGATGGTCTCCGGACGGTTGGGGAAGGGCAGCTTCCCCGGCCCGGTGTTGGTCCCCATCGTCTGGCCCGGGAACATGGGGATGCCCCGCTGAGGCCGGGGCTCGAACTCCAGGGGCTCGAGGGCCTCGGTGTAGGCGCAGAGGCTGTCGAAGTACAGCGTCCGGTCTTCCTTGTTCCGCCCGCCGGTGATGTGGAACCCGGAGAAGGCGCCGCCGGCCTTGACGCTGTCCATCTGCTCGGGCGACAGGCGCCGATGGCACACGAACCACTCTTTCCAGTGCACGTACACCAGCGGAATGGAGAACTCTTCGCCGGCGGCGTCCTGCAGCAGGACCGCCACACTCACCGGCGGCGTACTGGGGTCGCGGCTGTACCCCCAGTTGTTGCCGTAGATCCAGCAGGTGACGGCATCGAAGCCACCGTCGATGGCCACGGGCTGTGGCGGGCGGATGGTAACCGTCGGCCCGGCGCCGGTGCCGCGGTAGATGAGCTTGCCCACATAGTCGCCGAAGAGCTGCTGCTCCCGGGTCCTTTGGAAGCTTGCCTCGGAGTTGCTGGTCTCCACAGTCCAACCGGTGAGGTCCTCGAAGTCCACGAGCTGCGGCTGGTCGTCCTCATACCGACCGGCCCAGTCCATCTCGTAAGGTCGCTTGCCCACGGTCTCTGCCTCCTGTGCCGGCGCACCTGAAGCGATCATTGCGATGAGCAGATACAGCATACTGTCTCCTCCCCTGTTGGGTGGTGATGGATGAAAGAAGGCTCCGGGAGCCCCGGGTAACAGCGGTCGTGAGCAGCGAGGCGGACGGCCGCAGGGCGCGGGTTTGCATCGCGCCGGTATCGGCCCCCGACGACTTTGTGGCAATGCGGCCGGACGCCTGCGCATCCAGGAACGGCATTAGCAGGCCCGGCCCCCAATGACCCCGGCGAAGGACTGCGAGAGTGCCGCCGCGAATGAATGCTGCGAGCCGCCGATACCTGAAGTCCGGAGGCCGCCATGAGACTGACCACGATCCTGCTCGCAGCCGGCACGCTCGTCGCCGGGACAGCCTGGACCCAGCAAGAGCCCCTCAAGGACGACTTGATCCTGTGGCTGGACTTCGCCGAACCCGGTGAGGACACCTTCGCCTGCCGAGCCACGGGAGAGCTGTGCCGCGTTACGGGGGGAGTGCACACCCAGTACGGAGCCGCCGTGATCAGCCAGTTTGGCTCGCTCTCCGTCCCCGGTTTCAGCGGCGCCGAGGCGCTGGAGAGCCTCACGCTCTCGGCGTGGGTAGCGCCCTCCGCGCATCCCGGCTCGTACCAGACCCTGCTTTACAAGGGCCTGCGGCGGGGGGCCGCCGTGCAGGAGATCCAGTTCATGCTCTCCCTGTGGGAGGGCAGGCCGGAGTTCAAGTTCAAGGACGACGAGGGCCGTTGGCAGGGCATCATGCGCAATGGAGAGCAGTTCACTATCCCCGGCGGCGAGGCCGTGGCCGCGGCCCAGGTGCCGGTAGTCCCGGCCAAGCGATGGAGCCACGTGGCGGCGACCTTCGACCGCGGTGTCGTCTGCCTGTATCTGGACGGCGAGCGAATCCTCGCGGCCACCGCGCCTGTCGACCACCTCACAGCCAACCAACAGCCGCTCACGATCGGCGAGGCCCATGCCGACGGTGGCGGCCGCGCGTACCTGTTCCACGGGCTGATCGATGATGTGCGTATCTACCGCCGGGCTCTGAGCGACGAGGATCTCCGCGGCCTGTACGCCCTGGAGCGGGCGGACAAGCCCCGGGAGGCTCTGGAAATCGTGCGCCCCCTGCCCGAGGGCTATGACCCGGAGTTCAAGACCAAGCTGCCCCTGGTGGCGGCCTACGAAGCCGCTCTGCCGACGCCTCGCGACGGGAGCGCCGCGCTGGAGGCTCAAGTACGCGCCCACGGGGGCGTCCCGACGCTGCACATCGACGGCCGGCCGGTCACCACCATGGCCATGATGCCCGAGCCCTATGTCTCCGACGAGCGGATCACCCTCTCCTGTCGCGACTTCGCCGCCGCCGGCCATGAGCTGTATAGCGAGATCTTCTGGAGCTGGATGACCCCGGGCCAGGGCTGCTTCGGCTGGTGGACGGGGTCGGGGGAGTACGATTTCGACAGGATCGACGCCCGCATCCGAGCCATCATCGCCGCCAACCCGCGGGCGCTTATCATGCCGCGGATCAAGCTCAATCCGCCCAAGTGGTGGCTGGACGCCCATCCCGACGAGATCACCAGGGAGGCCGACGGGAAGCCGGGCCAGCAGGTCTCGTTGGCCTCCGAGCTGTGGACGGAGACCTACGAGCGCATGCTGCGTGATGTGATCGGCCACATGGAGAGCAGCGACTATGCCGGCCACATCTTCGGCTACCATCCGGCGGGTGGCGGCTCCAGCGAGTGGTTCTGGTGGGGCGGCTCCGGGAACGTGGACTTCTCTCCGGCGGCCATTGCCCGCTGGCACAAGTGGCTTAGGGAGCGCTATGGCGGCGACGTGGCGAAGCTCCGTGAGGCCTGGGGCGACGAAACGGCGAGCTTCGAGGCCAACCCGCCCGGCCCGGAGCAGCACGCCGCAGCAGCCGACGGCATGTTCCGCGATCCCCTCAAGGGCCGCCCCGTGGTGGACTATCGCGAGTTCTTAAGCGACATGGTCAGCAGCAACATCATCCATAGCTGCCGGGTGGTCAAGGACGTCACCGGAGGGAAGAAGACCGCCGGCGTGTTCTACGGCTACTCGCTGTACTGTCTGAAGACCGACGGCTTTCAGGGGCTCAAGGAGGTGCTCGCCTCGCCGCACGTGGACTTCCTGGCCGCTCCCACCGCCTACGACCGCCGCCGCAGCGGCGAAGCGGGGAGCTTCATCTCGGCCTATAGCGGCAGCTACCGGTTGCACAACAAGCTGTATTTCGACGAGGTGGACACCCGCACCCACCTGTACCCGGGCTTCGAGAGCTACCGCACCGACAGTCTGGCCGAGACGCAGGCGGTCTTGCAGCGCGCGGCCGGCTACTCTCTCACCCGCGGCACCAGCCTGTGGTGGTTCCTCCTGGCCGGGAACGCCACGTTCCACCAGGCCGAAGTGATGGACACCGTT
Source organism: uncultured Armatimonadia bacterium (assembly GCA_964423635.1). Lineage (GTDB taxonomy): Bacteria > Armatimonadota > Zipacnadia > Zipacnadales > JABUFB01 > CAYRFY01. Next base: position 16,859 of record CAYRFY010000023.1, read on the forward strand.
GCGGGGATGAAACAGGCCTGCGACGCCTCCTTGCAGGGCGGTCGCGAGCAGGTCGCCGAGGTGGCCGTCTTCGCCGACGAGCGCGCCATGCACACCTGCAATGGTAACGACCGGCTGCACGCCATGCTCTGCCGCGAGACGCTGGATGAGCTGGCCTGCATGGGCGCCCCCTTCGATCTGTACCTGCTGTCGGACATCGCCGACCCCAACCTGCCCCAGTACAAGCTGTACATCTTCCTGAACGCCTTCGAGGTGGACGCCAAGCTGCGCCGGAGCATCGACGCCGTCGTCCGCGGGGAGGGCAAGACGGCCGCATGGGTCTACGCCCCCGGCTACGTGACGCCGCAGGGCTTCGACCCGAAGGGGCCGTCGACGCTGACGGGCATCACCATCAGACGCCATGAGGACGGCTTGAGAGACGAGCTGAGCATCGCGGATCCCGAGCACCCCGTCGTGGCCGCCTACCCGCAGCCCCGCCGGACACCGGTGGCGATCGCTCCGGCCTTCGTGGTGGACGATCCGGACGCGACGGTCCTGGGTACCACGGCGGGCCTGCCCACGCTGGCGGTCAAGGAGCAGGACGATTGGCGCAGCGTGTACTCGCTATTGCCACTGGACCGCGGGCTCCTGCTGGGTCTGTGCCGGTACGCCGGGGTGCACGTGTACTCCGAGACGCTGGACCCCTTCAGCGCGAGTGCGGGGTACCTGATGCTCCACACCGCCACCGAGGGCACAAAGCGCCTGAAGCTGCGCGAGCCGGCAGAGGTGACAGAGCTCACCGAGGGACGTGAACTGGGCCAGGGGCTGGAGGTGATCGAGGAGCAACTGCCGGCGGGAGTGACGAGGGTGTATCGGCTGGGGAGGTAGCGGTGCGGGCGTTGACGCCTGCCGCCCCGCCCAGCAAGCCCCCGGGGGAGTCGGGGGCTCCGGTGGATCGCTTGGGCGGCCCCTCACCCGTCATGCCGGCTCCAACCTCTCCCAGCGAGCGCAGCGAGCGTCCGGGAGAGGTCGATCCCGCGGAGCGGGAGCGGGTGAGGGGCCGCCGTGGGGCGAACCAACGCCCACCCAGTCGCTCGCCGGCCTCCTGCCGGCACCATCCTCGCAGATGCCATGGCCTGCAGGGGTGGTGGCGCTGCTCTGCAGCGGGCGGGGGCCCTCAGCAGGGCGGCCCCTCACCCGTCAGACCGTGCCCGCTGCGCGGGCCGGCCTGCCGACCTCTCCCGGACGCCCCTGTCGGGGCTGGGAGAGGTGAACGGCCCGTTCCCGCCGTTCCTGTCACCTGTCACCTGTTTCCTGTCACCTCCCAAGCCTGCCCTACCCGGCAGGCTTGAGCAGCGCCTCCGGCGAGGGCGCCAGCAGCGGCGGGATCCCCAATATGTCCACCGAGAAGTCCTCCATCGTCGTCCCCGTCGGCCGCGAGAACTCCAGCATCCACGTCTCGCCCCGCGAGGGCTCATCCAGCGTCACATCGAACAGGTAGGCCTGCACGATGTTGTCCTGCTCCTGCACGAGCTCTCCTTCCGGGTTGTGCAGCCCCACCTTGATCGCCTCGCCGGGTCCCTGGCCAAAGACCTTCACTCCGAACTCCGTGGCCCCCTCCGGGACGTACAGGTACAGCCGCCCCAGAGCGAAGAAGAAGGGGATGGCGCCCTTCTCGGCCGTGACATTCACCGGGTGGGTGCACTCGCCGATGCTCACATTATTCCCGCCGGGATTGAAGTCGATCCTGTAAAGCCCCGTCTCGGGCGCGGTGAACCCCACCTGGGTCTCCTGCATGAAGGGGCAATCCACCTTCGCCGCCTCCGCGCCGGAGGGTGCCAGGACCCTCAGCGTGCTCGTGTTCCCGCTGTACTTGCCCACCTGCCCGTAGTTGAGGGTGAAGCCGACCTCTTGCCCCTGCTCTGCATACAGCACGAAGGGCGAGGAGCGTCGCGTCCGCGCCATCTTCAGGTCGCAGGCCTGCACAGCGCCCTCGGCCACCGGGACAAAGGCCACGTCTTCCATCTTGAACCGCGGAATGAACCGCATCTCGTTGAAGGGCATCCACTCCTTGAGCCGCTCGACGGTGAGGTCGAGTTGGCTCACTTGTCCTCCGCGCTCGAGGAGCAGTTTGCCGGTGATGTCGCGCCAGCCGATGCCGCCGGCCATGTCGTTGAAGGCCATGGGGACGCGGTCGATATCGTCCTTGACCGTGAGCTCGCCCAGCGAGATCCCACCGAAGGGCCTGTCGGCCTCGCCGCCCACGCTGAACTGGATCGGGGCGATGGCCGACTTCTCCGGGGCCGGGTCGATGGCCGCGCAGCCTTCGAAGCTCAGTTTGAGCCCGCCCACGGGCTTGCCACGCACCTGGATGGCGCTGTTGGCAGGGCTCTCGAACCGGCAGTTGACGTACTCGATGGACCCGCCCACCGCGGCCTGCTCCGTGTTGCCGGTAGCCAGGAAGGTGCCGGAGCTGTCGCCGATGGAGCGGCAGTTTTCGAAGCGCAGGGAGACGTCTTCCGAGCTTGCGTCCAGGGTGGGGATGTAGATGGCATAGCCCACGCCCACATTGCCCTGGGTGGTGCAGTCGCGCATGACGCAGTTGACCAGGCGCTCATTGGTCAGGTTGGGCTCGAAGTCGATGCCGGCCTGGGGGGCGGTGCCGCCGGTATCGCGCATGATGGTATTCTCGATCAGGAGGTTCTCGGCGGTGATCACACTGATGCCCTGGCGATAGTTGCGGTCGCATAGTACGTCTTGAATGACGATGTCCTTGTTGGTCACCCCGGCCTGCCCGGTGCCGAGATAGATCCCGTCGCCTCCACTTTCGGCCAGTGTCAGGCCGAGGACCCGGACATTGGTGCAGCTACGGATACTCAGGCAGTGGCGCCACTCGGCCTTCTCGTACTCGGGGCCGTCGTAGTCGGCCCGGTGCATGCGCCATGTGGCCCCATAGCCGTAGAGGATGATGTTCTGCTTGAGGCTGGCGGTGAAGAGCGTGTCCCCCTTGCCCTTGAAGGCGCCCTTCTTGGCGACGACCTCGACGCCCTCCTCAAACACGATCTGCTGATTGCTGACGAGGGTCATCCTGTCCACGATCCAGGGCTTGCCGACATTGTCCACAATCAGCCTGGGCACGCCGGAGTCGATGGCGGCCTGCAAGGCGGCGGTGGCCTCGGTCTCGTCAAAGCCCCACCAGGAGGCCTTGGCTTCCGTGAGCTTCCCGGCGGCCACGTCGTCGATGGCCTGCTGGTTCACCTGCGAGAAGGCGGCTGGTGACATGATGCACCCCACGGCGGCACAGATGGCGAGAGTGACGACCAAGGGTAGGCTGACTCGCATGCTGAGGGTCTCCTTTGGGCGCGGCGGGGCACGGTGGTGGCGTGCATTGTGTGATACCAATGTCTTCGCGGAACAGGTGGCGGAGACCTCTCCGGGGAATGAAGGGCGGGGAGCAAGGCGGGGATACGGCGGGTCGTCGCCACCTTCTCCAGGACGCTCGCTTTGCTCGCAGGGAGAGGTGCGAACGGCCAACGGCGGCGGGTCCGAAAGCCCGCCCCACTGAGGGCGAAAAGGGGAGACAGCACCATGGACCTGCAGGGACAGCTCGAGGTCCTCGCGCGGCACATCACCGAGTGCTCGGAGGATGCCAGGCCGGGTCTTCTGCGTATCCAAGCCGAGCTGGGGTTCGCAGCACGGTTCTCGGAGCTCAATTTGGCAGATCGAGCCCGGTGGGAAGGGCCGATCGCCGCCGCCGCGGACGGTCTCATCTCCGGCCTGGAAACCGGAGCGGGCGTGGCCGAGCTCGTAGCTCAGGCAGAGAGCCTCCTCCTTCCCCTGGGCCGAGCGGCCAAGGAGTACACGATCCACCTGTGCGGCCACGCGCACATCGACATGAACTGGACCTGGCCGTGGTTGGAGACCATCGCCATCTGCCACGACACCTTCCTCACCGTGGACCGCCTCATGCGGCTCTTCCCGGAGTTCATCTTCGCCCAGCCCCAGGTCACCGTCTACGAGGCCATGGAGAACCACTGCCCTGAGGTCTTCGACATCATCGACGACCGCATGTTCGACCGCCGGTGGGATCCAGTGGTCAGCCAGTGGCTGGAGCTGGACAAGAACATGACCTCCGGCGAGAGCCAGTGCCGCCACTTGTTGTATGCCAAGCGCTATATGCACGAGCGGTTCGGCATTCCGTATGATGACATCAAGATCGACTGGGAGGGCGACACCTTCGGCCACCCGGTGACGGTGCCGGCCATCCTCAGCCGCGGCGGGGTGAGCAGGTACTATCACCAGCGGGCGGGGACGAAGCACTGGTGCGTCTGGTGGCAGGCGCCCGACGGCTCGCGAGTGCTCTCGTACTTCGACAAGTCCGGCTACGGCGGCCCCATCGGCCCGCAGATTGGCGATCTCCTGGTAGACTGCGCCGCCGACACAGGCCTGCGGGACTTCCTGTACGTCTACGGCGTGGTCGACCACGGTGGCGGACCGACGCGGGCGGACTTGCTGGCGGCCCGCGAGATGCAGGATTGGCCCATCTTCCCCACACTGCGGCATTCGACAACCGACGAGTTCTTCACCGCGGTGGAGCAGTCCGGCATCCAACTGCCGGTGGTGACAGATGAGCTGAACACGGTCTTCGAGGGCTGCTACACCTCGCAGAGTAAGGCCAAGCTGGTCAACCGGCGCGCCGAGAGCCTGCTGCCCGAGGCCGAGGCCTTCGCGCTGGTTGCCGAGGTAGCCCTCTGCCGGGAGTACCCGGTCGGCGACTTCCGCCGCGCCTGGCGGATGGCGATGTTCAACCAGTTCCACGACATCCTTGCCGGCTCCAGCGGCCACATGGCCATGGAGGAAGCCGCGGCGCGATTTGGGGAGCTGGAGGGCCTCGCCGGGGCCATCAAGTTCCGGAC
>CAYRFY010000023.1:21763-25185 GCA_964423635.1 uncultured Armatimonadia bacterium
CTGCGCGACCTCGCCGACCGTGTCGACATGGGAGACATCGCCGAACTCCTCGGGGCGGAGCCGGGTGCTCACAAGCTCCCTGCCCCCGACGGTCCGCTGAGTACCATCGAGGCCATGGGGGCGGGTGCCACCATCGGCTTCGGAGCCGGCAACATCCGGGTCCCCGGATCGGTTTCCACCTGGAGCCACGGCGAGCCCTTCGGCGAGCCGCTGGTGATCTTCAACCCCTCCGCCTTCCCCCGCAGCGCGATGGTGGCGACCAAGCTGTGGAACCGGGAGTACGCGCCGGAGCGGATCGCCGTCACCGACTGCGAGGGAAGGCGCGTTGCCGGCCAGGTGATCGGCCGCAGTTGGTACAACACCCATAGCGGCGTGGATGTGTTGTTCCCCGTCTGCGACGTGCCGCCGCTGGGGTACCGGGCCTACATCCTCCACGAGGCCGAGGCGCCTTTGGCAGGTGGCGTGTCGAGGCCCTCCGAGCATATGCTGGAGAACGAGCACCTGCGGGTCCAGGTGGATCCGGCCTCGGGCGCGATCAGGAGCCTCGTGGACGTGGCCTCGGGCTTCGACCACGTCCCGGAGGGCGGCCTCCTGGGGGTGCTCGAGATGCTCCAGGAGGCCCCGCACGCCATGACCGCCTGGGAGATCGGCGAGATCACCCAACACCAGACTCTCACTGAGGGCGGTATCCCCGACGACGGCTCGGACCTGCGCTTCTCTCGCTCCGGCGACGGCCTGGGGATGGTGCAGGCCCAGCGCGATGACTACGCCGGTCCGCAGCGCGCCGCGATCCGCACGCTCCATGACGTCGGGCAGTCGCGGGTCTGTCTCGAGGTGGCCCTGGACGCGGGGAGCCGGTCGGTGGAGATCACCCTCCAGGCCTGGTGGCGAGAGATTGGTACCCCGGAGACGGGAGTGCCGATGCTACGCATGGCCTTTCCGCTGAACGTGATAGAGCCGGTCGCCACGTACGAGATCCCCTTCGGCAGCATCTGCCGGCCCTGCAACGGGCAGGAGGTCCCCGCCCTGCGCTGGGCCGACTTGTCCGGCCGGCGGCAGGGCGGCGGGCGGGCCGGCCTGACGCTGCTCAACGATCACAAGCACGGCCACAGCGCCCTGGGAAGTACGCTGCGCCTCACCCTCCTGCGCTCCACCTACGAACCGGACCCCTTCCCCGAGGTGGGCTTCCACACCATCCGCCTGAGCCTGCTCCCCCACGAGGGCGCCTGCCCGGTGGCCGAGGCCATGAGGCAGGCCGAGGCGTTCAATGTGCCCCTGAGCGTGGTGGGCACCGAACTGCGCGGAGGCGGCCTGCAGCCGACAGTTAGCTACGCCGAGGTGCTGACGGACAACGTCATCCTGGCGTCCCTCAAGCGTGCGGAGGACAGCGAGGCCCTGATCGTGCGGCTGTACGAGGTGGAAGGCACGGCGACGGAGGCCCGCGTGCGGCTGAGTGGCCTCGTGGAGGGCGAGGCGGAGGCGCAGGAGGTGGACCTGCTGGAGCGGCCGCTGCAGACCTCCACGGCGCGCATGGAGGGCGAGACGCTGGTGGTGACGGTGCCTGCATATGGGATTGCGACGGTGAGGGTGGGGTGACGAAGGGCGGCGAGGCGTGTGGGGCGAGCACCATTGGAGCTGTAGGCGCACAGCGCCGAGATCCACCGTGCCCGCGGGGCTCCAGGCCCGCAAGCCGTGGCCGTTGTCCCTGGTCAGCCACCTTCCAGGCCGTCGGCACACAGCACCGAGAGCCACCGTGCCCGCGGTCTTCCAAGACCGCAAGGTGGGCCACCTTGCGCACATCGGAAGTCGCACCGTTTCAGGCCACCCGTGCCCGCGGGGCTCCAGGCCCGCAAGCCGTGGCCGTTGTCCCTAGTCAGCCACCTTCCAGGCCGTAGGCACACAGCGCCGAGAACCACCGTGCCCGCGGTCTTCCAAAACCGCAAGGTGAGCCACCTTGCGCACATCGGGAGCCCCACCGTACCAGGCCACCCGATCGGAGACTCTCGCCAGTGTGTGCGGACGGCCTCAAGGTGCCTTGCGGACGGCAAACGGCGTGCAGGCGGCCTCCTGCGCTCCCGGCAAACGACGAACGGCACTACCCAATGCGCTCTGGAGGGCCAGGCTGATGCCAACCACAGACGACGGAGCCGGCAAGCCGCAGACCCACTTTGCTCCGGCGGAGCGAGCCGAGACGCAGGACCTGCACGCCGCCAGGGACAGCGTGCTGGCCGGCACTTCCGCCGGTGCTCTGCTGGAGGCGATCCCCGAGCTGGTGATGGTGCTCAACCAGCAGAGGCAGATCGTGGCGATGAGCAGGCACCTGCTGCGGGCGATGGGGCACGAGACGGCCGAGGAGATCGTGGGGCTGCGCCCCGGCGAACTGCTGGACTGCGTGCACGCCGACGAGTGCCCCGGGGGCTGTGGCACCAGCCCCTCGTGCAGCGTCTGCGGTGCGGCCCTTGCCATCGTCCAGTGCCTGCAGCAGCACCGCACCGTGGAGCACGAGTGTCGTATCACCACCCGTGATGACGCCGGCGGCAGCGCCCTGGACCTGCGGGCCCAAGCGACGTACATGGAACTCGGGGCGGCGGCCTATGTGGTCTTGACCCTGCAGGACATCAGCGATCAGAAGCGTCGTTTGGTCCTGGAGAGAGCATTCTTCCACGATGTGCTCAACATCGCCGGTGGTCTCCAGGCGCTGGCCGAGCTACTCAGCATCGAGGACGATGACGCCGCCGAGGAGGAGTACAAGCAGGACCTGCACCGGCTGTCGGCGCAGATCATCGCGGAGATCCGAGCCCACCGCGAACTGCTTGCCGCCGAGAGCGGAGAGCTGGAGGTGAACCTGCGGCCCGTGGGCGTCGCGGAGGCGCTGCGGTCGGTGGCGGAGCTGTACCGCCATCACATGGTGGCCGAGGGCCGACACATCGCTGTGGTACCGGGTGAGGATGCCGATGTGCTGGCGGACCCGGTGCTCCTGCAGCGGGTGCTGGGCAATCTGGTGAAGAACGCGCTGGAGGCCACCCCGGAAGGGGGAACGGTCTCCCTGGCGGCCGAAATTGCGGCCGACCACATCCTGTTCCGGGTGTCAAACCCGGGTGTGATGCCGGAGGACGTGCAGAAGCAGATCTTCCAGCGCTCCTTCAGCACCAAAGGCGGGACGGGTCGAGGTATCGGGACGCACAGTGTGAAGCTGCTATCCGAACGGTACATGGGCGGGCAGGTGAGCTTCCAAAGCCGCGAGCCGCAGGGCACCACGTTCACGGTGAAGCTACCCAGAGCGGAGAAGGGATAGTGGGGTGAGGGGCGTCGCCCGTGCCCGCGGATCCCGCCGGGCGGGGCCCGCAAGCCTTCGTCTTTGGCCAAGCACCTTCCAGGCCGCAGGCACACAGCGCCGAGAGCCACCGTGCCTGCGGGCTTCC
>CAYRFY010000024.1:0-23106 GCA_964423635.1 uncultured Armatimonadia bacterium
GACAGGTGACAGGTGACAGGTGACAGGTGACAGGTGACAGGTGACAGGTGACAGGGACGACAGGGACGACAGGGACGACAGGGACGGCGGGGACGGCGGGGACGCTTGAACCGAGAGCGAGCGGCGATTGCTGCGAGGGCAATGCACCGCACTAACTGGAGTTCACACGAGGGAATAGATGACCACACGAGAGCGGTTCCAGCGCATGTTCCAGCACCGCGAGGCGGATCGCGTCCCCATGCTGGGCGCCCCGTGGGGGACGACCCTGGAGCGTTGGCGCGCGGAGGGCATGCCGGAGGGCGTCGGTTTCAGCGAATACTTCGACCTCGATCAGGTCGTCGGCGTCGGCGGCGACATCAGCCCACGGTATGAGACCCGCGTTGTGGAGGAGACCGACGAGTACATCATCACCTTCGACGCCTGGGGCACAACGGCCAAGAACTGGAAGCACGCCAGCTCCACGCCTCACTGGCTGGGGCGCACCATCGTCGACCGCGACACGTGGGAGCAGGCCAAGGCCCGCATGGTCATCGGCCGCGACCGGGTGAACTGGGACCATCTCAAGGCCCACTATGCCACCTGGCGCGAGAAGGACTACTGGATCCACGGTGGGCTGTGGTTTGGTTTCGACGTCACCCATGCGAGGGTGATCGGCACCGAGCGGCTCCTGATCTGGATGGCCGACGATCCGGAGCTGGTCCGGGACATCTTCCAGACGGAGCTGGACTGTAGCCTGCGGGTCCTGGACATGATCTGGGATGAGGGCTACACCTTCGACTCCATCTTCTGGTGCGATGACATGGGCTATCGCAATGGCCTGTTCTTCTCCCTCGACATGTACCGCCAGGTCCTCAAGCCGGTGCAGGCGCAGGCCATTGCCTGGGCGCACGAGAAGGGCATCATGGCCCACCTGCACTCCTGCGGGAACATCAACGAGTTGGTGCCGGAGCTTCTTGAAATCGGGCTGGATGCGCTGAATCCGCTGGAGGTCAAGGCGGGTATGGACCCAGCTCGACTGAAGCGCGACTTCGGCGACCGCCTCGTCCTCCACGGCGGCCTCAATGCCATGCTGTGGGATGACATCGACCGCATCGAGGCCGAGATCCGGCGCTTGATGCCCGTTCTCAAGCAAGAGGGGGGCTACATCTTCCAGGAGGACCACTCCATCCCCGACAGCGTCAGCCTGGACAACTACCGGCGTATCGTGCAGATCGCGCGCCGGGAGGGCTCCTACGACAGTTGATCGGCCGCAGCCGCCGGCCAACAACGCCGGCGTCCCTCGTCAACGCTCACACTCGTTCTCCGGCGGTCCACGAAGGGTGGGCTTCCCATGATGCTCCGTACATGCGGGACCACGGGCTCCCGGGCTGTCCTGGTGATGCTCCTCGCCTTGACCTCGGGATGCCACAATGCGCCTTTGAAGTACGAGACGATCTGGGACTCCGCGCAGTACGGCGCCGTCGCCGACATCGACACCCACCTGCGCCACGGCGTGGCGGTGAACGCCAGGGACCAGCAGGGCCGGACGCCTCTGATGCTTGCCGCCGGGGCAGGGCAGCTTCAGGCCGTCAGGGCCCTGCTCAAGCGAGGAGCGGGGGTTTCCGTCACGGATGCCGGGGGACAGACGGCCGCCTTCAAGGCCGCCGCGGGCGGACACCTCGAGGTGGTGCAGTACCTGCTTGACAGCGGCGCCGAGCTGCAGGCCCGGGATGCACAGGGCCAAACACTCCTTCATATCGCCGCCCGCAGAGCGGACACCAATCTCATGGCCCTTCTGGTCTCCAGGGGCGCCGATATGGCGGAGGTGGCCTCCGTCACGCCGGACCGCGACGCCGCGCCCCCCGCCGATCCCATGCCGCCCCCCGCTGCGGCGGACGTCCCCGTCCCCCAGGGGTCAGCGGCCACCTCGCCGGCCACATCGTCTCCAACGGCCACAAGCCCTCCGGTGCCATCCGCCTCCCCGGACCGCTCCCGCCCGGCGATTTCCGCACCGAGGCCCGCGCCGTCCCGGCCGCGGCCCTGGCGGCCAACCGACACCGGCCGCATCCCTTCCAAAGACGCCGAGGCGTTGCAGGCGGCGTGCACGAGCAACCTCAAACAGCTCTGCCTGGCATTGATGATGTATGCCCAAGACTATGACCAGGTCTCGCCACTGCCTGGGAACATCTCGGCGGCTATCCATCCTTACTGCAGGAATGATGCGCTGTGGCACTGCCCGGCCTGGAAGCCGGACAGGCCCGGGTACGCCCTGTCACGAACCGTGCCGGGCAAGCAGTTGGCCCAATTCCCAGAACCTGCAGGGCAGTTCTCATTCTTCGAGGCCAACCTGGGCAAGGAGCCCCTGCTCGGCGGCGCGGGAGACTTGGCTCGCCCCCCACGCCACCAGGGCGGGAACGTATTCGGGTTCGTGGACGGCCACTGCAAGTGGTACCTGGCCAAAGAGGAGCCGGCCGAGGGCTGGAAGTAGCGCCGGGCCGCGGTTAGTCCTGCGTGGAGGCCCGGCGGCCTCGGTTCTATCTCACGAACCACCTGACGCCGTGCCTGCACACGCGATCCTCGAATCGCAGCGTGTACGGATCGCACCGGCGGTACACCGCGTGCCCGTCGCTGCGCAGCATTAGCCAGCCGAAGTCCCATGCCCCGGTGGAGTACCGCAGTGGGCTCGCGGGCCGCACCCGCACCACGGGGTGGGTGCCGACCATGAACAGCCGTTGCTCGGTGTAGTAGTAGGCCGACCCGGCCTGGACGAACACCTCATGGGCCGGCGGCACGCCGCCTTCTGCACAGAGCTCTGCACACAGCCCCTCAACGGCGACCTTCACTTCGCGCCCATCGGAGAAGGCCTCGGCCAGCGCCGCCACGGAGCCCGACAGCACCCCTCCTTCGGCGTCGTGAGCGAGAACCTCCTGCCAGCATTCGCGCACGAAGTAGCGGTAGAAGCCGAAATCGTAGACGAAGTTCTGGCTGGGGGCATTGGTGCCCGAATCCCAGCTATCCTCCACGTGGTAGAGGGGCATGTCCGGCGGCGCTTCGTCCGGCGAGCGCCCCGGCGCTCCGGGTGCCTCCCGGCCGTCCAGATAGGGCCGGGCGATGGCCTGACTGCCATCCTCGTTGTAGAGGAAGAAGGACATCGAGGGCCGCTCCCCGAAACCCACGGGCAACTCGATAGGCTGCCGCAGACTCATGATCCCCGCCGTCCACGCTCCATCGACTAGATAGGTCACCGCGAACTGCGCCACCTCGAGTATCGGCTCGGCATTGCCCGAGGTCACGTCGATATGCTGGTTGTGCACAAACTCGGTGCCGATGCGCAGGTCGGCGCCGCCACGGATCGCCGCGGCCAACTGATCGGTATCCCCGGCAACCGTTCGGCGCGTCTGGTCCAGCTCAAGCGCGCAGCGCCAGCCCATCACGGCGCCGTCGCCCTGACAAGTGTGCGTTCCCATACTGCCTCCTGAAGCGCCCGTCGCTACCGGCCGGGCGGCGGTGTCTGTCGAGGAAAGCTGAGCACTAGTGCCTCGCGGGCCGCCCCCAGGCGTCAAGCGACACCGGCCGGAACTGGTACTCCTCACCCGGGCGCAGGAACTCCACCCGAGCGCTGTGTGCCGTCTCCAGGGCTTCGTCGCAGACGGTCCGTCGCAGGCCCACGCCCGGCTGCTCGAACTCAACCTGCGTCGTGGCCGGGGCACTCGTCTGCCACGTCACCATGGCCCAGGGCTGCCCGCCGGCGAGGCCCTGCTGCGCCGGATGGTACTCCACCTTCAGATCGCCGATGGTGGGCGCATTCCCCTCCGGCACCCTCTGTGCCCGCAGCATGCCGTCCACCGCCGCCGACGCCGTTTCCCGGGTGCGACAGTTGAGGCGTGAAGCGCCGCCGGCACGCACCTCCACACCCACCGGGCTGAGGCTGTCGAGGTCCACCACATCGCCCTGCCATTGCGCCCCCACCACGCCCATGGGATGCGCACATCGCAGCAGGGGCTCGCCGTCGGCGGTCACCCCGGTGCCGTCCTTCAGCACGACACGCTGAACCTCGCCGGCGCCATCGGTTCGCACCAGGCAGACCTCGGCATCGGTGGAAAAGCCTCCGAAACCCAGCTCTCCCTCGACTGAATGACGGATGAGGAGGGTGTCCGTCCATTGCTCCACAGTGCGCTGGGCGCGGAGAGCCTCGACACGACGGAGCTCCTCGGGCGCGACGCAATAGGCCTCGATCTCGCGCATCGCCAGACGGCCACCGGACGGTCGCTCCACACGCACGCCGATCCGGGACGTCAGGACCGTGTCAAAGGAAGTGCTGGACACCATCTCGGCGCCCCAGACGCTCTTGTCGCCGGTCACCGGCGCCCAGGCCTCGCCGTCCCAGAACTCCACCACCAGGCTCTCGGCCGGGTAAAGCAGGGTGTTGCCGTTCCAGATGGCGTGGTGCAAGACGAGGGTGTTGACCTCTTTCGGCTCGCCGAAATCCACCCAGAACCGGCCCTCAAGCAGTACTCCGGGGGTGTACGGCCCGGAGCTGGCGCCACGGCCCACCGTGCGGGACGACAGGTCGCCATCGGTGAGCATCGCCCCGGCGTCGCTTCCGAAGCTCCCCTGGTTGATCTCAACGTTTCCGCTCTTGTCCAGGGCGAGATTCGGACCCCGCTCGGGAGCCGTCTCGTCTTCGGAGAAACGCGGACGGTCGATACTCAGGCTCAGTTCGACGGCCGTCGCCTGCTCCGGAGTGAGTGCACCCCCGTTTCGGGTGACGGTGAGAGCACGCGGGGAGACCTGTCCTTTGCAGTCCGCGGCCAATGGTAGCAGCACCTGGCAGAAGCTGAGCGGAAGCTGCCCCTCCCGCGAGTACATCAGGGCCGGCGACTTGACGCGCCTGAAGGTCCCCGTCGTCACCATCCACCCCAGCATCGCGGAGCGCTCGTACTTGTCATCAGGCAGCATGTCCGTGTCCTCACCCTCCACGAACTGCGCTGCGAGGTCGTCGCGCCTGACCGGGGCAACCACGACATTGGCGCCCTTTTCATGGGTGGTGAAGGCCGCCGCGCTGTCTGGGTCCAGGGTCACCTGAGCCGCCTGATTCTGCGACGGCCCGGCGAAGTGGAAGAACTGCTCGCACACATGACTGCCCTCTCCCGTGAGGACGTCGCAGAGCACGTAGTAGCTGTCCAGGATGTGGAGTATCTTCCGGCGCTGCGTAACGCCCAGGCTCTCATACGCCCCGTGGGCGCCATCCACGAGCTGCAGCCCCGGAGCGCTGACAAAGTCGCAGGGGAACATGAGCGCCGCCGCCCCACGGTCCTGCTGCTTTCCATCGATCTCTACGGCATTGTGCAGGGCGGTGCGGTAGCCCCAGCCCAGGAAGTAGTCTCCCGTATCGGTGAGCAGCGGCTTGCCGTAGGCATACAGCTCGAAGTGCGTGGCGTCATTGTGGGCATGCCCCAGGGCCTGGGGCGAGAGGTCGAAGTACAGATACTGGGCCCGCGCCGGCTCCCAGGCGCTGCGCAGTACGTAGTACCCGCTGCCGGGAGCGGCGAAGGAGCGCGGCAGCACGTCTCCCGGCCGCCCGCCGTCGGCCATCACCAGCGCCGCCTGCAGGCGCGTGTAGGGGTCCAGGATGTCCCTGAGCTGTTCCTGCTGTTCCGGCGACAACTGGCTGTGGATGAAGGAGGTCAAAAGCTCACGGGTATGGCCGTCGCTCCAGTCCGAGCGGCCGTAGGTATCGCCAATATTGGGCAACGCCCCGTTGGGCATGGCGATCCTGAGCATCAGGCCCAGCAGCTTGCCGATCTGTGTCTTGACCATCTGCTCCATCTCGTTGAACTCGCTCCTGCCGGGGTTGGCCCTGAGAAACTCCAGGCTGCGCGCCGCCCACGGCACGGGCACCGTCTGGTAGGAGATGGAGTGCGTATCCCAGGCGCCCTCCGGTGTGGTGCGCTCGACCAGGCAATGATGTAGGCACCGGTAGCCCACTTCCAGCCATCTTGGGGCCTCCGTGAATTCCGGGAACATGACGGCCGCCGGGATCAGGCCGGGGAACCGCACCCCCGTGTAATCCATGAGCTCGCGGCAACTGGCGATGAACAGCTTCCAGAAGGCCAGGTGCATGTCGGGATCGATGGATGGCGAGCCGCGCACGATCTCGTAGGCGGCGATGCAGTTGCAGAGCCGATTGCGCACCTCCATGCCGGAGTTGAAGATCCCGCTCTTCTGCATGCCTCCGAAACCCCGCGGGCACCGGCGCACCCAGCTTTGCACCAAATTGCCGGCCTCCTGCGCGTACTTTTCCTCGGAGGTCGCCGCATACAGCCCGGCCAGGTGGGCGACCACGTTAAGCTGGTTGAGGTAGATGCTCCAGCTCAGGGCCTCGCTGGGGTTGTGTAGCCAGTCGATCTCCGGTCCCAGGTCAAAGGTCTCCTGGGTGCCCTCGTCGTTGTTGGCCAGCGTGAACACGTGCTTGAGCCACTGCTCGTCCGCCACCTGCTTGCGGCCGGCGTCGGCACGCGCCACGATCATTGAGTTGCTCTCCCCCACCCCGGGAAACCGGGGCTCCGGGACAACGGGCTGTTCTCTGGTGGCGAAATGTTGGGCCAGGGCGATCTTGGCGGCCTCGTCGTCTCCCGCGGCCAGCGCTCGAGCCACAGTCTCCAGCCCCTCAAAGCCGGTGTCGACAAGCGCAAGCACCGACTCCGTCGAAAGCTCCTGGTCCACGGTGACAAAGGTCTCGGCGGCGCCGGCATAGGCGGCGGGCAGTGACATAGCCGTCAGGGCGGCCATCAGCAGGCGATGCATAGCACAGTCCTTCCTGTTGCGGTGAATGCCGAGGAGGGCGCCGCGGCTCCGGCGCCGAACCCACATGGCACCACTCGCGCCACACGCTCTTGTTCCGTACTACCGCAGATGAGTTTCCGCAACGACGGTCGTCAGACCTGTCTATGAACCCACACCCCGCGCCAGAGGAGGGACCTCCACATATCCTGCGGCACCTTCACCCTGCGCCTGTTCTCCATTCCCTGCGTGGACCGCGGAGTGGGGCTGTGCATCGGCCTGCTCACTCCCGGCGGCAGGACGTGGCTGTACGAAACCGGCACCGGATACCCGGACGAGGGCGGCGGGTGGTGGGGAAACGCCAGCACCGGCCGAGATCGCGGTGGTCGGCCTGTTCGAGCAGTGGCCCGGCAGTTGCACGGCCCCGGAGGGTTTCGCCGCGGCCGCGGCGAAGACATAGGTCGCAAGTCGTGACGGAAGTACCGAGGTGACTTCCGACGGCACGGTGGTCGAGGTGCGATGTGACCCGCCCTAAGCCGGACGGACCGCAGGGCACTCAGCAGGACCGGGGCGCATGCCCCGCAGACACGAGCCCCGAGGCCTTCGAGGTTCAGGTGCGCCTGCTCCGCGCGATGACGGCGCAGCAGAAGCTCCAGCGGGTCTGCGAGCTGAATGACACGGTACGCGAGCTGGCGATGGCCGGACTGCGCCGCCGCTACCCGGGAGCCGATGGTCGCGAGTTGCTCCGGCGCTACGCCGCCCTCGTCCTGGACCGCGAGACGGTGATCCGCGTCTACGGCTGGGACCCGGAGGGAGAGGAGCGCTGAAGTGGAGCGAGGACTTCTGGGAGTTGTTCGCGAGGTGGCGGCCGCCTTCAAGGACCTGGGAATCGACTACGTCATTGGCGGCTCACTGGCCGCCGGCGCACTGGGAGTGCCGCGGTCCACCAACGATGCGGACCTCGTCGCTGATGTACAGGCGCAGCACGTGGAGGCCCTGGTGGCCGCCCTGGAGCCCCGGTTCTACGCGGACGCAGCGATGCTTCGCGACGCCATCGGGCACACCGGCTCCTTCAACCTGATCCACTACGAGACCGCCTACAAGGTGGATGTCTTCGTGTGCGGCGGGGACGCCTTCCGGCGCGCGCAGATCCACCGGGCCACGCGGCAACACGTGCAGGACCTCCCCCTGCCGTTTCTCTCGCCGGAGGACATCGTACTGGCCAAGCTTCTGTGGTACCGTCTCGGTGGCGAGGTCTCAGAGCGCCAGTGGCGAGACGTCCTGGAGGTGCTGGCCGTGCACACCGGGAGGCTTGACGAGCCGTATCTCCTGGCCACCGCCCGATCCATCGGCGTGACAGACCTGCTGCAGCGGGCAATGGCGGCGAGCTGATGATCGGATCGCGACGCGCGGCGCCAAGCCGCGGAAATGAGGTTTCCTTTCATGCTCTACAGACCCGGTATCACCATTCTGCTCGCCGCGGGCCTATGCATATGCGCCGCGGCCCAGGGAGAGACAGCTTTGAATCCAGAAGAGGGTTTCCACATGGTCGTCGCACCCGCTGGCCCGGACAATCCACGCAATAGCGAGGCGGCCATCGTCCCGCTCAAGGACGGCTCGCTGCTGCTGGGCTGGACCGAGTTCTATGCGGCCGACGGCGCCGACCACGGCCCCGCACGTCTCGTGGGCCGCATCTCGACAGACGGCGGCCGCACCTGGGGAGACAAGTACACTCTCGTCGAAAACGACGGCGGCTGCAATGTGATGGAAGTCAACTTCATGCGCCTGCACAGCGGCGATCTCGCCATCTTCTACTGCCAGAAGAACTCCGAGGCCGAGGACTGCCGGATCATGGTCCGCACCTCGAGCGACGAAGGACAGACCTTCGGCGAGGCGCGGCAGCTATCGCCGGCGGACAAGTACACCGGGCTTACCAACGGCCGCTGCATCCGCCTGCAATCGGGGCGCATCCTTCTCGAGGCCTGGGAGGGCGGAGACTCGTACTGCGTCCTCTCCGATGACGACGGCGAGACATGGCGTGACGGCGGTCGCGTACGCCCCGAAGGTGGTCCGTGCTTCGAGCCCGCGTGCATCGAGCTCAAGGACGGCCGCGTGCTGATGCTCATGCGCACAGGCATCGGCGGGCAGTTCTCCAGTATCTCGCAGGACGGCGGGGAGAGCTGGAGCACTCCCGAGCTCAGCGACCTGCGCTGCACCGCCTCCCCGGTGGCAATCACCCGTGTTCCCGCGACGGGCGACCTGTTGGCGATCTACAATGATGACTCTGAGAGCCCCATCAGCCGATCGCCTTTGACGGCCATCCTCTCACGCGACGAAGGCAAGACCTGGGGCGACAAGAGGAACATCGAGAGTGCCCCCGACGACCGTTGGGCCTATCCTGCGGTGACGTGGGCTGGGGACACCGCCCTGATCACGTACTTCAACTACTCCGGCGGTCTGTCGCTGCAGCTTCGCGGACTGCCCGCGGCCTGGTTCTACGAATAGGGTCGCCGGCCATCCGGCATGCGGCCGGTAGGGGTGAGAAGCTTGACAGGCGGCCACTTTGAGCCGGCGATCGGGTGGGAGGCGCTGGTCACGCGACCCGGGCTGCTGCAGCCCGGTGATATCGTGCATACTCAGAACCCCGGCCGGCTCTCACGGGCGATACGCTGGCTCGCCAAGAAGAAGGACGGCCAGCGCGCCTGGGCCTCGCACACGGCCATGCTGCTTTCCGCCGATCCGGCGGAGATGCTCATTGAGGCCCAGCTTCGGGTGGGAGTCAGGCCGGCCTACGTCTACGCCCACCGTGGGGCCAGGGCCGCCATCCACCGGATACCGGGAGGCCTGACCGCCCCACAGCGGCGCCAGATCTGCCTGTACGCTCTGGCCTACGAGGGTGCCGCCTACGGCGCGCACAAGGCTCTCGCTCTGGCCCTGGACCACCTGATCGGCGACCGCTACCTCTTCCGGCGCCTGATCTGGGAGCACCGTTACCCGATCTGCTCCTGGCTGGTGGCCTGGGCCTATGACGTCACGATGCGCGTACGCTTCGGCGCGCCCCCGGATTCCGTGTCGCCCGATGACATCATGGACTACTGCATGGCCGAGGGCTGGGAGCTGGTGTGGGTGGACTCCGCCGAAACGAAGGCGCAGATCGAGGCCATCTATCAACTCCGGGGACGGGGACGGTCCGGGAGAACGTGACCCCGTCCGGAGGCACGGGGGCGATGCCTGCGGGTCGCCCCACCCCGACGCCCGTGGAAGACGAATGCGTTGCCGTGCGTATCCAGATGACACAGCAACGGAGGGAGCCTGGCGCATGCCGGATATGCTGGTCAAGCTGTATGAGCTGCCGCCCATCGAGTCGTGTCTCGAGGCCATGAGCGAGCAGGGCGTCGTGATCCGCCACGCCATGCCCTACGAAGTCGACCACGTGGTCTCCTGGGTGCGCGACCGCTGGGGAGACGGCTGGGCCGGCGAGTGTGCCGCCTGCTTCGCCCGCCGGCCGGTGTCCTGCTTCATCGCCCTGCAGGAGGGCGAGGTGCTGGGCTTCGGCTGCTACGAGGCCACCTGCCGCGACTTCTTCGGCCCTACAGGGGTCGACGAGGCCCGGCGCAAGCGGGGCATCGGCCGGGCGCTGCTCCTGTCCTGCCTCCACGCCCTGCGACACATGGGCTACGGCTACGCCATCATCGGCGGCGCCGGACCGGTAGACTTCTATACCAAGGCGGTGGGAGCGAGGGTGATCGAGGGCTCAAGCCCGGGCGTCTACAGGGACGGCATTCGCCGGTAGTCCGTTGCGCAGGTCGCGGCCTGAGCCGGCACCTGACGCCGTCGAGGCCTCCGGCGTTCCAGGCCGCCCCTCAAGATCGGCGACCCTTCGTTCTTGCCCCTGCCATCGGCGCACGCCTCTGCCCGGGCCTGTCTACGCGCAATGCCTGGTGACTATCACACTCGGGGGTGCAAAGGTGAAACCCATGGTTCTGTCGCTGGCCGTCGTGTGTATCCTCTGTCTGTCCTTCCTGGCCGTCCACGGCTCGCGGGCCGAGGACGATGAAGCCGTCGCCTCACCCTACGCCCGGTGGCAAAACGGCCCTCCCGCCGACGCGGACTACTTCCCCATCGCCGTCTGGCTCCAGGGGCCGCAAAACGCCCCCCGTTACAGGGCGGCCGGCATCAACCTCTACATCGGTCTTTGGAAGGGACCCACCGAGCAGCAGCTCGAGGAGCTCACCCGGCACGAGATGCCGGTGATCTGCAGCCAGAACGAAGTGGGCCTGGCTCACATCGACGATCCGATCATCGTCGGCTGGATGCACGGTGATGAGCCCGACAACGCTCAGCCCGTGAGGGACCCGGTATCGGGGCAGAGCGCCTGGGGGCCCTGCATCCCTCCTGAGCGGATCGTGGACGACTACGAGCAACTCAGGGAGAAGGACCCCTCGCGCCCGATCCTGCTCAACCTCGGCCAGGGGGTGGCCAATGATGAATGGCACGGCCGGGGCTCGGGGGCCAAGCTCTCGGACTACGAGACGTACGTCAAGGGTGGAGACATCATCTCCTTCGACGTCTACCCGGTGGTGGGCATCCGCAAGCCTGATGGCGAAAACTACCTGTGGTATGTGCCCAAGGGCGTGGATCGTCTGGTGGGATGGACAGAGGGGCGCAAGATCATCTGGAACTGCATCGAGTGCACGTCGATCAGTGAGCCGAACAAGCGCGCCACACCGCAGCAGGTCAAGGCCGAGGTGTGGATGTCGCTAATCCACGGCTCCACGGGGATCATCTACTTCGTCCATCAGTTCGAGCCCACATTCTGCGAATGGGCGCTGCTACAGGACGCCGAGATGCTGCAGGCCGTGACGGCCATCAACGCACAGATCGCGGGCCTGGCGCCGGTGCTCAACAGTGCCACGGTCCAGGGCGCCGTGCAGGTTACCTCCTCGGACCCCGAGGTGCCCGTCGACGCCATGGCCAAGCGCCATCAGGGAGCGACCTACGTGTTCGCCGTGGGGATGCGCAATGCACCGGCGACCGCGTCCTTCGAGGTAACAGACCTGCCGCCGACCTGCACGGCCGAGGTCCTGGGGGAGGACCGACAGATCGAGGTCAAGGACGGAAGATTCAGCGACGAGTTCGCACCCTACGCGGTGCATCTGTACCGGCTGCGGTAGGTGCACAAGACGGGCTCCTGCAACGGCGGCGTCCCCGGCGCCGCCCTTACTCGCCCTGCCCGCCGGGCCGGCGGCAAGAGCCTCACATCCGCCTACTTCTTGCCGTTTCCATTGCCCTTCTGCGGCTTTGGCGGGCACAGATCGCCGTAGCAGTCATCCACGATGCGATGAGCCTCCCGAGGCGGGCGGACATAGTGCTCGTCCCGGGGCGGCCGCGGCGTGAGCTCGATCGGCCCGGGCATGGCATCGGTGTATGGGATCACGCTCAGCAGGTGCCGGATGCAGTTGAGCCTCGCACGACGCTTGTCGTCCCCTTCCACCTGGTACCAGGGGGCCTCGGGCACGTCGGTGTGCTCGAACATGATGTCCTTGGCCTTCGAGAACTCCACCCATTTCTCCCGGGATTCGATGTCCACGTCGCTGAGTTTCCACCGTTTCAGCGGATCTCGGGCCCGATCCTGGAACCGGCGCTCCTGCTCCTGATCGCTCACGGACAGCCAGTACTTGATCAGCGTCATGCCGGAGCGCACCAGCATGCGCTCGAAGTCGGGACAGGAGGCCAGAAACTCCCAGTAGGCCTCGGAGCTGCAGAAACCCATCACCCGCTCGACCACGGCGCGGTTGTACCAACTGCGGTCGAAGATGACGATCTCTCCGGCCGAGGGCAGGTGCGCCACATAGCGCTGGAAAAACCACTGGGTCCGCTCCACATCGGAGGGCTTGTTGAGCGCCACCAGCCGTATCCCGCGGGGATTCAGCGGTTCGGTGATGCGCTTGATCACACCGCCCTTGCCCGCGGCATCTCGCCCCTCGAAGAGCAGGACGACCCGGGCCCCCTCTTGCCGCACCCAGTACTGCATCTTCACAAGCTCCGTCTGCAGTCGGGACAGTTCCTTCTCGTAGACCTTCTTGTCCAGCCAACCCGCACTGAGCTTGACGGGCCGCTCCGCGACCTGTTTCTTGGCCATGCGTCTGCCCCCTCTGTTGGCATGGCGGCGGCACGGCGCGTTCCCGGCCGCCCCCGCACACTCCCTGCCATTATCGGCCAGACCGGGCTTGGACTGCAGCACGCTGTGGCCGGCCGTCTCGGCAGCGGCAACACCGCGCCCGCAGGCAGGGCCCTCCCAAAGCCCGCCCCGGCTCGCTGCGGACATGTGCGGTCGCTCGGCAGATGCCACGGTCCTATTCTGTGTCTACGGCTCAACCGCCTGCAGGGCCCCGACGAGCCGCGGACATCGTGAGGCGTGTCGGCAGGGCGCGGGATCACGTGAACGAAGCCTTGTCAGCGGAGCGGCAAGAGAGCTTTGACGCGCGCTCCGGCGCCGAAAAGCCACGAGAAATCAATGGAAGCAGCAGGCCACAAGACAGCGGCCCGCATCGCGAACGATGCGGGCCGCCGAGTCTTGAGAACTTGAGGGCGTTACGGCGTGAAGTAGGCGGCGCGGTTCCCGTAGATATCGCTGGCGTTCAGCCACTTGCCGTGCCCATCGGCGAAGCACACATTCGAACCTCCGTTGTGCACGGTGGCCGACTCCTTCTGGGCGGTGGTGGCTGTAGTGATCGTGCACGGGTTGCCGGAGCCGGGGAGGACAGACGGCGCCAGGGGCCAGGCGAAGCGCCAGTCGGTGCCCATCGTGTGGCACGAATCGCCGAGCATGATGCATTCGGACACCCGGTTGATCTGCGCCATGGCGTACCCCGTGGTGGTCTGGTGCAGGGCGGAGTTCATCCCGTACGAGGGCATCAGAGGAAAGATGTGGCTGTTATAGTCCCAGCTCGACTGGCTGCGGACGTAGCTGGGGCACACATACACCTGGTAATTCTTGACATACGGGTAGACGCCTTCCCACCACGAGCAGCCGGTGCCCACGGGGCTGGGAATCGCCGGCCAGGGCGGGAAGTAACCGGGGAGACGCTCGTCATAGTCCTGGGCGTACATCAGAATGCCCAGTCCGAGCTGCTTGACATTGCTCAGACAACTCGTCTGCCGGGCCTTCTCCCTTGCGCGGGCGAAGACCGGGAATAGGATGGCTGCAAGAATTGCGATGATCGCGATCACGACCAGCAACTCAATCAGTGTGAAACCCTTGCGACCTGTCATGAAGAAGCACTCCAGAGAGTTCTCTCGCATTTCGGCGAGAGGGAATTCCCCGCCACCGCAAACGCCACGGTAGCAGAGTTGCCACACAATGATTGTACCTTTTCCACGGCCACCTGCAAACCCCCTTCGTCCCCAGGCAGGTTCTGCGATGACCGGCGAGCGCTCAACGCACAAGGATCTCATCCACGAACAGCCACGCCTTCCTCCCCTGAGCCCGGTGCCAATCGGGTATCGTGCCGATGCTCCGAGCATGGACGCGGAGGTACCGCACTCCGACGGTCTCGCACGCCGCGGAGAACTCCCTCCGCAACGGCCCCGGGGTCTCCTGCGCCACGTCACAGGCGACCTCCGCCAGGCGGCGGAATCCCTCTTTGTCCACCGACCCGGAGTACGTCACGCGTTCGGGCAGGAAGATGCCCCACTCGACGTTCTGCAGGTACGCGGAGACGATTTCGGAGACCTCGACCACCTTTCCCAGATCAATGGTGGCCTCCAGGTCCGAGCCCTCGAAGCCCTGCCATGCCGGGTCACGGAAGTCCGTGGCCCCGATGCGCCCGTCTGTAAGGGCGCCGTCGCCGCCTCCAGCGTATGCCGGCGAGTACCCGGAGCCCAGCTCGATGGGCCTCCCCAGCGCCAGGTGTTCGACCAGACCTTCCGTGCTGGGCGCATCGCCGTCGGGAAACAGCAGCGCCTTCAGTTCCGGCAGCCTGTCCCCCATTGTGCTGGCGGCCGTCAGGTCCCAGTACGATCTGTCCATCTGCCTGAGCCCGAACACGGCGGTGATCCAGCCCTGTGTCCAGCCGGTCTCGATGCACCACACCCCCCAACCGGCGTCGGCGCTGCTGCCCCAGTAATCCCAACGGGAGAAGTCGAAGGCCCGGAACCACCCCCCGTCCAGTTCGCGATGCGCCTCGGAGCGAACCTGGATGCGGCACAGGAACTCGGCCAGCCTGTCCTCGGCCCTGCGATAGAAGTCTTCGCCCGTGGCGGCAGCGGCCTCGTGCAGGCCGATGAAGGCGAAGTTGGTCGTGTACAGCAGGTCACAGACGGGGTCTTTGTCCTGCTGCATCAGGCTGGCCTCATTGGTGCCATACTCCTCGTTGGTGCGCGGAGGCCCGTAGGCCCCCATCCCCGGCGCCCCCAGCGCCTCACCGATCGCGCCACAGTCGTCCTGGCGCTCCAGGAGGTCCTGCGCCACGCGACGCAGCCAGCCGCGATGCTCGGCAGTGTCCTCGAGCCGGACCAGCCAGGCCAGCGGCAGCAGCATCCGTGCCCGCTCCTGGGCGATGCCATTGGTCCAGCGCCACTTGTCGGGATAGGCGGCCATGGTCATGCCAATCGCGCTCTTGGCGCGCTCGAGAAACAGACCGTACCCCGTGGCCCGGTAGGCCCACAGATAGCAGGCCCAGAGATAGGCCTGGTAGTGTGGCGCATAGCTGGTACAGAAGCCGTCGAAGTACGACCGCCAGCCGTTGGCCTCAAGCTGCTCGATGTCGATGCGGTCGTTCCGGAACCCGTAGCGACCGGTGGTGCGCAGGTTCGCCAGTAGACACTTCAGGATGGCCTCATCCCAGCGATCCGTGGCCTGCAGGGCCGCGACGGCGATGGCGCCCAGCAAGAACCGTGCATTGTCATCACCGTAGTAGGCCTTTTCCAGGGCCCACGAGCTGGTACCCCAGGCGATGAGGCCATACGTGGGGTGCTCCGGGTCGGCCCGCACGCCCTTCTGGGCAATGGTGCGCTCCAGCCAGTAGTCCAGGATCCCTGTGGCGACGGCCCCCTCCTCTTCCCCACCAAGAGCGCCCCCGAAGGCCAAGGCCATTGCCGACTCCCCATTGCAGTCGCTGCGCTTGCCCCCCAGAACGTGCTGGGTCCCATCGCTCTTCACGGCGCCGCTGAACCCCTCCAGGATGCCGTGCGTCCCGTCGCCTGCTGCTGTGTCAAGCGGCGGCAAGGTCACGCCCGGAGCCAGCTCGCGGTCATCTGACCTGGTGGCCAGCAGGCCGGAGCGGAGAAACCACGATGCCCCGCGGCCCAGTGCCACGGCCTCCACATCGCCCGGGAGAGCGTCATCGCGGCCAAAGGACGGCCGCACCGTGGGCGTCCATTCGGGCTCGGGAGCCACCGCGCCCCGGCAAAGCCAGCCTAACACCCCGCGCCAGATCCCGCGCCACGACTCGGTTGGCGCGTACCGGGCCGTGACGAACTGGCTCAGCTTGGTGGTGGCGACCAGAGCGGGGAAGTCCGGGTGCTCGAAGAGAATCGGACGGGCGTCGTCGGGCAGACCATAGACAGCCGAGTCAAACCCGGCGACGCGAGCGGCCACGAGGTGAGGGCGGTCCGCGGCGACGGGTACGTAGCGGCAGTCATGAATCGCCAGTATCTGCAGGCCGGGCAGGGCCGGGCCGAAGAAGTCCGAGGCCACAACGCCGCGCTCCCACTTCGTGCCCTGCGGAGCGCCAACATCCAGGCCGGGGAGAGAAGCCGGGTACTCCACGTACAGGCGCAGATCCCGGGCCCGCGCCTGCTCGAAGAGGCCCTCAGGCAGCGCCGTCGTGGCCTCGGGGTACCCGTCGGCAAGGACCAGCACCGCATCGCCCGTGGCCGCCACCTCCAGGGCAGCTTCCGGGGAATCCACGTGCACCACGACATCGCCTGCGCCAAGGAGGGCCGCCGGCAGGTCATTGTCCGCATCGCAGCAAACAACAAGACGTGGCTCGCCGTAGGCGCAGCAGCACAGGAAAGTCAGCACGAAGGCGGCGAGGGGCAGATAGGGAAGCATGGGAGCCTCTGAGATGACTGGAGTACGGACACATCGCGCCGGTTCACCTCGGGCCGCTCGCACACCTCCGTTCAAAGCCCGCCCCCATCTCAATCGCCGCCGCCCGTTCCCGTCTTGTGTCACTGGATTTCCTCTCCCGCTGCACTTCTCATCGGCCCCAGGTTTGGGTCACAGTCAACCCGGCCATTCTCTACAGAGTCAGACGCACGCAACCCGTACCACCAAATCGGAGGTCAGCTCATGAGAAAGCCCGTCCTACTTGCGTCCCTGTCGGTACTGGTCCTGGCGCTTGTGCAGGTCGTGTCCGTCGCAGCAGAGCTTCAAGTGCCGATTCAGGTGTCTCCCAACACGCTCGTGCTGCATTCCAGGGGCGATTATGTTACCGTCCACGCCGACATCGCGTTTGGCCGGGTCGCCACCGAGACGCTGACCCTGAATGCTATCCCGGCCTCCTCGGCCTTCGCCGACTCCTGCGGGAACCTGGTGGTCAAGTTCGACATCGAGGAGGTCAAGAACATCGCCGCGCCGCCGGAGGTTGTTCTCACCCTGGCGGGCGACTGCCGAGACGGAGTATCTTTTGAAGGCTCGGCGACAATCACAGTGAGGGAGTGATGACATGGGCCGGTTGCCGCGCATGCCCGCTGTCCGGCGGTCAAGGCGCGCGAAGCCTCTCCATCTGCTCCACCGCACATTCCAGCTCGTGGGCGGCCTCGACTTCTAGCTGGCCCACCCGCTCCACGAGCTGGGCCAGCCCCTCGCGGCCCGAACGTGACTTGAGCGCGACATCGGTCAGGTCGGCCAGTCGCAGTTCCGCCAGCACCTTGCGGTACAGCCCCGCCGCAGTCTGCAGGTGGATGCTCACCGCCGCAGGCTGTCTCCTGGCCATGGCCGTCAGATACTCCACGGCGCTGGTGCGGTTGATGGAAAGGTGGCTCGCCATGTTGGCGTGCCACCGGGCCTGACCAAGATGCTCCATATCTCCCAGCGCCCGGACCCACAGTGAGAAGGCTGTCTGGCCCGTCACATACCCTCCCGGCAGCGGTACATCATCACGGACCAGACAGAGGGCATGCCGGAGAGCCTCGTGGTCCGCGGCCTCACGAACCAGGGGCGCCACGGGGCCACCGACGAAAGCGGAGGCCCAGACCGGGGCGTCCAGGCGTCCGGGCTTGTTGTCGGTCCCGCGGGGGCAGAACCCCAGGAGCGCCGGCGTCTCCCGGTCCATGGCGGTGACGACCTTCCAGGACCCGTGGTTGGCCAAAGCCGGCCGCCCGGTAGCCAGAGACACGCGCACCCATGCCGGTGGCGTCTCCGGTACGCCCGCCTCGTACTCCCCGGTTCCGCCGCTGTAGTACAGTCGCCGCCCCACCGCGCGGCCGGCAAAATCCAGGTAGGTGGGGATGCACACCGGGTCCAGCGGCCACCAGCCCACATCCAGTGCGCCCTCGATGAAGGGCCCCTCGCCACTGGCCTGCACGACAAAGGCCAGTCCCAAATCCCCCATCAGCGTATGGTATCCGGTGCGATGGCCCGCATGGCCGAGCAGCACCTCCAGCCCGCGCACGAACTCATTGCCGTCGCCGCGCCCCGCCGGAACGTCCGCGACCGAGGCCTCCGCGGGTAGCATCTGCTCCAGAGCCGCCTCGAGGTGGCCCGCCGCGGCCTCCAGGGTCTCGAGGGCCGGCCGCAGCACCCGTGCGGAATGGGCCCGCTGCCGCTCCAGATCGCCGATCAGGTTCCTGTACGACTCCGGACCATCCGCCCCGTATGTGGGCTTCAGTAGCGCGGCCACCGCCAGATAGCGCTGGGACGCGGCCTCGAGATGCTCCCGGGCCGGGGTCGGTGCCCGCTCGGAGCACGAGCGCAGGAACCCGGCGGCGACCTGTGACCGCGCGGCGAGGGCACGGGAGTTGTCCGCGGCGTCCGTCCACCCCCTCCCCTGTCCCCGGCCGCAGGGCTCACAGAACCCCGGCACGGTCTCCATCTGCCGCGTCCACAGCTCCATCGCGTCGAGTCCGTGGACCCCGTCGGGGCCGGAGGCGAACGGACCAGAGCCTTTGATACGTGCGATCGCCTGCGCCACGCACAGGATGTCCGCGCGCTGCGGGGAGAGACGAGCGGCGCCGGCGGAGAGAGCCCACATCGCCGCCGAACGCACGATGGCGTTGTCCCCATGTCCGTTGGGGTGGACACCGGTGATCGTCCCCGACTCTGGGTCGGCATCCGTCACGATCCCGGCCCAGCCCCACGGCACAAAGCCGTGGGGGCCCACGGCCCGCCACTCGCCGTCGACCCGGGCCGGCCCCGTGTCCCAGCCCCCGGTGGTGACCACCACGCAGCCCTGATCCATGGCGGCGCGGACCGCCGTGGCCAGCCCGGGCATGCCGTCTTTGGGCGGCGCGGTCACCGGTCGGACGCTCAGCCCCAGAGCCCGGGCCGCCGTCTCGATGCAGCGGTCGGCGAGCCCCGCGTCCACGTGCCACCACGAGGCACAGTCTTCGTTGGGATCGATCGCGGGGGAAAAGGCGTTCGCCGTCAGGCAACAGACCGTCTCGTAGTCGCACGGCACGCCCAGAAGCTCCGTAGCCGCCGCCACGGCCAGCGACAGGGTGTCTTGGGCGATACCGTCGCCCCCGCGCGCAAGCGCTGCGTAGTCCGGCATCTTCCCGGCATCTCCCTTCGGAGTGTGCGACGCGGCGGCCGTAGGTACATGGAGGGCCATCAGGAGGGATGCGAGGTAGGCTGCGATAATCGGCAGGGCGCGGCTCATCATGCGATCATCCCCCAGAGCCATCTGAACTCGACATGACGACTGGGGGAGCATAGCACAAAACGGCGCGCACGTCAAGATGTTCGTCGAATATTTATTCGACTTCAGGCCCGGTCCACCGGCAGCGGGCGCTTTGGCTGTTGAGCGCGGCACCACCATGGCTCCCGTCGCGGACGGAGGTCGGCGACTGGGCCGGGAACGCGGGAGGACCGGCTCAGCTAGCCCTGCGCTGAGGTGGCTCTGTGCGCCGCTTGGGCTCAATGACGGCTAGACCAGCCGGAAGGTCCGGACCTGGAAGGGCATGATCCGGAAGCTGAAGGTCTCGTTGGCGAAGGAGACGGCCTCGGCCCCCTCCTCGACCATGTTGCACTCCGTAACCTCTGTCACAGGCAGGTGGATGCCGATGGTGACCAACCCGCGGCCACCGTAGGGCTCGTAGACGCGGAGAATGTCGCCCTTGCCGTCCTCGGCGACCTTGAGGGTCTCCACGATTGCCGGTCCGTCGACCTCGATCAGTGAGGTCGGCCCCCTCTGGATGTCTGTGGGAACGGCCAGTAGCGGAGCATTGAGCTGCCAGGCCTGCTGTACTGTGCCCCCTTGCCGCCAGTCGCCCTCGTGGGGCAGCAGCGAATAGGTGAACTCGTGCTGCCCCAGGTCGCAGTCAGGGTCCGGGTATTGGGGCCCGCGGAGCAAGGTCAGGCGCAGCACGTTGGCCCGCACGTCGTGGCCGTAGCGACCGTCGTTGAGCAGACTGACGCCGTAGCCGCCTTCGGAGAGGTCGGCCCATCTCTGCGCACAGACCTCGAACCGCTCCTGGTCCCAGGACGTATTGCGGTGGGTCGGGCGCTCGACGGCGCCGAACTGGACCTCGAAGGTGGCTTTGTCGGAGTGCACGGCCACCGGGAAGGCGGCCTTGAGCATGGTCTGTCGCTCCTGCCAGTCCACCCGCGTGCGGAAGTCGATCCGCGGTTTGTGGTCGTAGATCATGATGTCTTGCGTGAGCGTGGTGTCGCGATGGCGCCGGGTGACTCTCACCGTCGCCCGCACCGGCCCGAACTCCACAGCCTGTACGCTGCAGTCCCCTTCCCACGCATAGCGGCGCTTCTCGTAGGTGGCATGCACGTTCCAGGCTGCCTCGCGCTCGGGACCATCCTGGAAGAGTTGGAGTTGGTTGAGCGTCTGCCCCTCAGCGACCACCTGGCGGGCATGCCTCTTGTCCCACAGGCCGGTGATCTCGCCCTCGGCGTTGATCTCGATGCGGTAGAACTGGTTTTCCAGCGTGTGATCCGTAGCCGTGATGAGCGAGGGAAGCGGGCGGTCCATCTGCAGATCCAGGAGTACCCCGCCCAGGGATGGCACCCCCTCGGCGGCCACCAGTACCCGCATGCGGTCGCCGGTGCGGGAAACGATCTGCACAGGTACCGGCACGCCTGCCATGCTCCCCACGACGTCGTCGCCTACGTCCGGGATATCCAGCTCCACGATGCCGTTACGTTGCCAGGAGAGCGCGTTGAGGACGCCGAAGCGCAGGGTATCTCCGGCTGTGCCCAGGATCGGCCCGAGAGCGGCCTGGCGTACGGCGGCGGAGGTGGCCAGAACCTGCTCGTAGTCCTTGTGGGTGTCGGCATAGACCTCCCCGATGGAGCTGCCGGGCAGGATGTCGTGGAACTGGTGCAGGAGTACCTTTCGCCAGGCTTCGCGCAGGGGCTCGACATCCACCGGAGTGCGGAAGCGACGGGCCGCCACGGCGAGCATCTCTGTACCGCGGAGGGACATCTCGCAGTGTCGATTCTCCTTCTTCGTCCGCGACTGCGAGGTGTATGTGCCGCGGTGGGTCTCCAGGTACAGCTCGCCCACCCAGGTGGGGAGTTCCACGTCCGAGGCGGCAACCTCGGCGAAGAAGTCCTCGGCGACCCCCTGCCGACAGGCCGGGAGGCCGGGGAAGGAGGCGGCACGCGCCGCGTACTCCATCATCATCTCCGTCACGCCCCCCCCGCCGTCGCCGTAGCCGAAGGGAAAGAGCTGCTGGTCGTAGGTGCCCTTCTGTACGTAGGTCTGCCAGGCGGTGGCCAACTCATCGGGAGTCGGATTGCTGTTGTAACCGCCCCCGCCCAGCCTGGGGATGTGCGCCAGCACCCGGCTGCCGTCCACGCCCTGCCACCAGAAGAGATGGTGGGGGAAGGGGTTGCGCGACTGCCAGTGCAGCTTCCAGGTCCAGAAGAACTCGATGCCACAGCCGGCCAGGATCTGGGGAAGCCCGGCGTTGTAGCCAAACACATCTGGAAGCCAGCATGTTCGCGGCCGTGTGCCAAACTCTTCCTTGAAGAACCGCAGGCCGTGCAGAATCTGGCGAATCAGTGCCTCGCCGGAGGCCACATTGCAGTCGGCTTCCACCCACATGGCTCCGGTGGTCTCCCAGCGGCCCTCGGCCACGAGCTTCTTGATGCGGGCGTACACATCCGGATAGTGGGTGCCGGTGTAGGCGTACAGTTGCGCCTGGCTGCAGGAGAAGTGGTAGTCGGGGTACTTGCGCATCATCCAGGCCGCGGTGGAGAAGGTCCGCCCGCACTTGCGGACGGTCTCCTTGATGGGCCACAGCCACGCGGTGTCGATGTGGGTGTGGCCGGTGAGAAACAGCCTGCCACCCTCGGCGTCCGGCGCGATGTCGGCGATACGCCGGCTGAGGAGCTTCCGCGCCTCGGCCAGTTCGGCAAGGATCACTTCTCGCGGCGCCGCCAGGGTGAAGGCCACCATGGCATCCTCCAGCGCCGCCGCCAGCAGCTCCTTGCGACGACCGTCGTCCACGGCCCTGCAGGCCTCAAAGGCGAAGCGGAAGTCGTAGTAGGCCGCCTCGACCTCGAGGTCGATGAGCTGCAGCGAGCCGCCGCCGAAGCTGCTGGTGGTCTGTCGCAGGTGGGGCTCGCAGCGCACGCGGGGTACAGAGTCAAACTCCAGGAGCAGTTCCAGCTCTCCACCACAGGGCACGGGACACCGGCCGTGGTTGTGGTCGATGCCCGACCAGGTCTCCCCGTTGACCGACAGCAGTCCCTCCAGCGTCTCGATGCTGAAGCCAAGCATGGTGCGCTCCGCGTCCCAGTCAGCGGGCACCTGCGTCTTTGCGCGGAAGAACACCGTGACACCCGCAGGCCAGCGCGAGCGGTCGGCGACTTGTGTCCAGTCGTCAAGGTAGCGGTACTGTCCCGGGTCGAGGTGCTCTGCGGTCCTGGCCTCCCAGGGACCTATGGGAATGCTTGCTTCCACGGAGAGTCCCTGCACCAGTTCGAGTTTCTTGACGATGATGCGCTCATCCATGGGGGATGCGAACCTCACTTGCATGTTGGTGGGAGAGATGAGGGGCAGGGCTACGGACAGGGTTCACTATTCGCGCCGGGGGGGCAAGACACCTCTGGCGGCGCAGGGGGAAGAGCGAAACCGCCGGCCACTGGCGCCTTCAGCCGTTGACGCCTTCAGCCGTTGACGCCTTCAGCCGTTGACGCCTTCAGCCGTTGACGCCTTC
>CAYRFY010000024.1:23206-25029 GCA_964423635.1 uncultured Armatimonadia bacterium
AGCCGTTGACGCCCGACTCGTTGACTCGCCGACTCGCACCGCGCAAAAGCGCGGTGCGCCTACACCGCGAACCGGAAGTCGATGACGTCGCCGTCCTGGACTTCGTAGGTCTTGCCCTCGAGGCGGACCTTGCCGCGGGACCGACACTCCTGGTGCGAGCCGGCCTCGATCAGGTCATCGTAGGCAACGACCTCGGCCCTGATGAAGCCGCGCTCGATATCGCTGTGGATCTTGCCGGCCGCGGCCGGTGCCAGAGTGCCGCGGCGGATGCTCCAGGCGCGGACCTCATCGGGGCCGACGGTGAAGAAGGAGATCAGCGAGGTCAGCTCGTAGGCGGTACGGACGAAGCGGTCGCGCGCGGCATCTTCCAGACCGTACTCGTCCAGGAAGGCCACACGGTCATCGGGCGGAAGCTGGGAGATCTCCACCTCCAGCGGAGCGCACAGCTCGATGGCCCCCAGACCGTGCTGGGAGGCGGCCTGAGACAGGGCCTCGCTGACGCCATTGCCGAGCTGTTGCTCGCTCACGTTGGCGACGACCACGGCCGGTTTGAGGGTAGCGAACTGATAGCCGCGGAGGGTCTTTTGCTCCTCGGGGGTGAACTGCATCGCGTCCACGCGGCCGCCGCCCGCCAGCGTCTCCTGGAGTCTCCGCATCAGCGGCTCCTCGGCCAGGGACTCCTTCTTCCCGCGCTGGAGGTCCTGGGCGATGCGCTCCAGGCGGTTCTCGACCACCGAGAGGTCGGCCAGGACCAGGTCGAGCAGGAAGCTCTCCAGGCCGTCCACGGGCTTGTCGCTATTGAACCCGCCGACGACCACCGCCAGAGCGTCGGCGTCGGAGAGAGCGCCGGTGAGGGCCGACAGCTTCTGGGCCGAGGATGTGGCGGATCCCAGATCGACGAAGGTGATCTCCGCCGGGGTGGTCTTCTTGGGGCTGTACATGCCAGAGAGCCTGTCCAGCCTGGTGTCGGGGACCTGGACCACGCCCAGGGTCTCGGAGCGGACGGACTGCTGGGACAGGTCGATACCGGTCAGGGAGCTGAACACCAGGGACTTCCCGGCCCCTGCGGGGCCAACGATGCCAATCTTCACGGCCGTTCTCCTCGGGTAACAAAGCAAGCGTCGCAGCCGAAGGCCGCGACGCGCGGTGTGGACGGTAGGTTGTCGTGCAATGCACGTGCCGAGCAAATGATACGCCTGCGACCGTGGGATGTCAACGGTTCCGCGGCCCGCGGGCTGCCCAACTGGCTCAGCCGATAGGCTGCCGGGCCGCCGCGGCCGGGAACGGCTACTGCACCGCCTCCTTGCGGATCTCCACCCAGCTCCCGAACTCCCTGATGGCCTTGTACTGTGAGGCGGGGATGCCCGCGCGCAGCATCAGGGCCTCGTAGCTCTCGATCGGGAAGGGGAAGGACATGCGGCGCCCACGCGAACCGCGTCGCGGGCCGCCCTCTCGTCGCTGCGCGGGGTCCGCCGCCGCCCCTTTGTCCGAGGCGGGCCGTGCCGGGGCCACCTGCAGTTCTCCCTCCGCGGGGCCCTTCTCGTCGTCGGCACTCACCGGGCCACGGAAGTCCGGCGCATAGCGGCCGCCGCCGCCGCCGATGAACGCGACGCCCCCCGGCTTCAGGACGCGGTAGACCTCCTGGAACGCCCGGGGCTGATCGCGAAGGAACATCCACGTTCCCCGGGAGATGACGAGATCGAAGCTATTGGACGCGAAGGGCAGCGCGTGGGCATCGCCGCTGACGAAGCGCAGGCGGTCGGAGAAGCCGTTCTCGGCGGCATGGCCGTTGGCGACCTCAATCGCCTGGGACTCGATGTCCA